>JANZZV010000011.1 GCA_026419195.1 Fervidobacterium sp. | reverse complement strand
GCGTATAGTTTTGAAGAGGCGGTGGAGCAGATAATAAAGGAAAGAGGAACACATTTTGATCCAAAGGTAGTTGAAGCGTTTTTGAAAAGAATAGATGATATCCGTATGGTTTATGAAAAGCTAAAAGACTAAAGACTTTTCCAAACAAAAATATTAATGCTATTTTTGAGGTAAAATAAAAGAGAGCGCAAAGATTAATATGTGAGTTTTTTACTTCCGATTTTTGTTTTGGGTGGTCTAACTACTAAAAGTAGATTATTTCCATCTTTTTTTCGTTTTGTTCAATTACAAACAATTTATCGTACGAATATACAATTTTCCCACCTACCAGAGTAAATGGCCTATCGATTCTTAAGTAATAATATCTTGGTAAGTGGTAACCCATTGACAATTCCACAACTATTTTTTCTTTTTGTTTTCTTATCAGGGGCTTTTGAGTAAGAAAGTCATATATTATTTCCGCGCTTTCTGATGAGTAATGATTTCTTAAGTAAGGGTAATACTTTTTCATTGTATCAAAAAACTCTATTAAGCTTGCAGACATATCAGACCAAGTTCTTTCTTCAGGATTTCTATCTTTGGAAAACAAATCATCAGGATGTAAGAAATATTGAAAGGTACCTAGCATCATAAGGGAAAGAACAGAATCAGTTACCAGTTTGCTAACAGGATAGTAACCAGACGTTGTTCTTGGAACTATTACTGTACCTTCTTTTACAACTGTAAATTCTGAGGGAGTATCTGTACCTTTATAAGTTGTACCGATTAACTTTATTGTTGGAAAGTTTTCTAATAATTTTTGGATACCGAACTCGTCGATTATGTTGTCCGGTGCAACATATGTGTAAGGTATGTAGTTTTCACCAAGCGTGTTTTTCAAAAATATTTTAAGTGTTTTAAGAACATTTTTTAAGTCATCTTCCTTCCACCTATCTTTTGTCAGTGGTATGTGGTTGTACCCATGCAAACCTATTTCTACGTTAGTAGTCAAGAGCTCCTTTAATACAAGTTTTTGCTGAGGTGTATTAGCATATTCTTGAAAACTAAATGGCCAGGTCACAGATGCGTTGTAATTTGGGACAAAAATTGCTGTGTATTTCAACCCAAACTCCTTAGATATTTTTTTCATGGTTGGCCACCAAACGTTGTAGTAAAAATCATTATCTGTTATATCTCCAAATTCTCTTTTTATAACTTCAATCTTTCTGTTATATGCAGGCAATGGAAAATCATCTAAGAAGATTGTATAGCTATTTATTATTGGTTGAATTGAAATTGGTAATTGGGAAAGCATTATCTGAATAAAGAGTCCTCTTAAAGGTTTAGTTAACAAATCTGCCGGGTAATATATTATCTGACCTGAACCCATCTTTACTTTCCAAGACAATACTTGATTGTCCGATGATACAATGAGGGGCTCGGAACTTGGTAACATTTCGCTATACGTAACCGTTTTGTTCAGTTGAAGTTCGAAATTTGGGGGGACTGGATATATTTTACTTGGTATCTTAAGAGTGTTTACTAAGGATTGTTTGTTACCCTTTGAAATTACAACCAGCGTTCCTCCAGATAATACATAATTCGAAATTCTTGAATCAGAAATTGGCAAGGAAGCATCGAAGAGTATTATGGAATCATATGAAGAAAGTACTGATGGAATATTATCTTTCCAATCATATTGCCACAAGGTATAATCAAGTGCTTTCGACAGTACCGAATTGTCTTTTCCAACCACAAGAATTCTAAAGTTATCAGAGTTACCGTAAATTAAGTATACAAGGATTTTTGCAATGTCTATCGCAACTTTTCCAAAATCATCAAATAAATAACTGTAGCTAATTACCGCTCCGAGTGGACTCACAAAAGCCATGTCGTAAAGAGTTCCGTCTTTTGTTTTTACAGTTACGATTGCTTTAGTGTTAGGACTTATTGCAGTATACGGTTCCACGTCTCTATTGCTTTCATATACAAGATTTTGTGTATTAAGATAATAAGAGTCAATAACTACCTCTGAAGGTTTTACTTTTTTCCAACCGAATGAGTATGATAATCCAATCAGATTATACACTGAATTAACTTCGGCAAGTCCTGGATGATTTGATCCAGAAGAGTCTATCGTTGCTCCTATATTATTCATAATAAATATCTTTCCTCCAGAAAGGATAAAGTCGTATAGTCGTTTCAAATAGTTTTTAGCTCCTGGCATTGTTGGACTGTAGTAACAAGATATTATCAGTTCATAATTGGCTAAGTCTAAAGTCGTAAAAACTTCGCTTTCAACATCAACTATATCGTATACTACGGACAAATTTCGCAATTCAGGAGCAACATACCTAAGAAGAATGCTATAACCATATCCTTGCTCAGAGCCTTTGTACAAAAGTAGTGCTTTGGCAAAAATAGGAGCAAGTGTGAAAATCAGCACAAAAATTAAGATTGTTAATTTTAACATTCTCATACTTTTAAAACCTCCATGTATAATTCCTTGTATGCTTTTATCATTTGGTCAAGTCTGTATTTTTTTCGTACTATCCTTTTGCCATTAGATGAGAATGTATTCCATAGCTCCTTGTTCTTAGCCAGTTCAATGAGTCTTTCAGCCATAGCGTTGTAGTCCTTAGGTTCAACAACGAACCCAGACTGACCATCAGGATCAAGCGCTATCTCCGAGCAATTTCCAACGTTGGTTGTTACTACTGGTATTCCACTTGCCATTGCTTCAAGCTGAACTAGTGGTTGTCCTTCAGAGATACTACTTATAAGTAATGCATCAATCAATCCATAATAATCAAGAACGTTGACTTTACCTGTAAAAACAACTTTATCGTTAAGTTCAAACAAATTGACGAGTTGAATACACCTTTTGTAGTAGTCTTCATCTTCGTCTGTAGGACCAATTATGTAAAGTTTTGAATTCGGAACTTCTTTTGATACTATATCAAAAGCTTTTATACCTGTGATGATGTCTTTAATTGGTACTACCCTTCCTATTATAGCAACGTTGAACGTATGATGCTCTATCCTCCTGATATTTCCAAATTTATCAACATCCACGCCATTTGCTATAACCCTCATCTTTTTGAAATCGGAATTTAGTTCTAACTGAAAAAGTTGGTTTTTCTCAAAGAGTGTTGTTAGAAAGTCGCATTCTCTATAAACTGTTTCGCTTATGAGCCTGAAAATTTCTATCCAAGTATTTTTGTATACTTCTTGAACAGATTTCGATTTTGTAATTTCTATTTCTCTTTCTCTGTGGTAAATTCCATGCTCTGTGATAATTAACTTTCCGTTGTGTATGTATTTTCCAACAAGAGCACTTAAAGATGCATAACCAGTTGTTGTAGAATGATATATATCAGCTTTTGGAGGAATTGCTTGAAGCGCACCAAGAATTGGAATCAGGAAGCCCACGACCGTCCAATAAAAGCTCGTGAAACCTTCAAATTGAAAATGTTTAGTGTATATGTCTACAAGAAATTCCCAAAATGCCTTTGTTTTTAGAACAAAATCGATATTTTTGCCTGCGATTTCTTTAATTATCTCAGATAACTTTTGGGATCTTCGACTCTTAGAAAAGCTTATAAGGTCGTTTATATGATTGATAATTCTTTTAAGATCCAAGGTGCTATTATACTTGTAATCTAATGAAAAAAGCAAATGCTCATATATGTTATTCAAATTCTTAGGTAATTTATACCCAAAAGAACGTGTCCATCTCCATGGCGCAAGATGAACAACGTCAAAATTAACATCAGGCATGTTTTCAACCAACATCTGAATCCATGTTGAAACTCCACCTGTAATGTATGGATATGTTCCTTCTACAACAATACAAACTTTCATATTTAAATTCTATTCACCAATCAGTTTATTGCTATTATTTCGACTTCAAATACGAGATTTTTCCCAGCTAACGGATGATTTGCATCAAGTATTGCAACTGAATTATTTATTTGGTCTACTTTAACAATAAAAACATTTCCATCTGGTTGATGAACTTCTAATAAATCACCAACATTGACATCGTCAGGCAGCATACTTCTTTGCACAGAAAATTTTAAATCTTCGCGAATTGGCCCATAAGCTTTTTCAAAAGGTATTACAAATGTCTTTTTTTCACCAATTTCCATTCCTAATAGTTCTTCTTCAAACCCTTGAATTACTTGCCCGGCTCCTATTACAAACTCAAGAGGTTGCCTGTTTAAAGATGAGTCGAATACTTCGCCACTTTCAAACTTTCCTGTGTAGTGTACTTTCACTTTGTCACCGTTTTTGATACCCATAACATTCACTTCCTTTCATGAGGTAATGGATATAATTATTTTACCATAAAAATGTTTTTTCCTATCTTTTTCTGTTTACAAGATGACTATGATAATGAACACTTGATTTTGTCGGTTTGTTTATTTTAGAAACAATAAGTACTTTTCGCCTTTTCCTTTTCGGAAGAGCTAAGGATATTTGTAAGTTTATATTGCGCTGGGAAATCACGTTTACGACAATAAATGTAAACAAAGTTAAAAGGGTGTTTGTTAGATAAAATATACCTGTAGTAAAGAATAATTGAGAATAATTTGTTGTTTTATCATTTGATAGATGAGAAAATATTTGAGCTGAAGTAGCACGCATTATGTTATTTAATAAATAACTTACCCCGGAGAATGTTGCAAGGAAAGAATTTGGGAGATAAGACAAACAAAAGACAGTAAAAGTAGGAGTTGTTATGTTTAAAAGAACATACCTAAGTACATAAGCAAGCGTAAAGTAAGCAGGTTTGTTCATAATTGCAGGCATTGTAAAGATCAATATGGTTACCAAGAGATAGAAGAAAAACAATGAAAATTTAAATCCAAGCTTTTTTGTCAATTTGTGTGAAAAAACGGAGGTTATTGCTGTTGACAACTGAGATATTGTCAATATCAGCGTAATTACCGGTGCAGAAAAGGCAAACAAATCCAAAAAAATTACGTTTCCAAAGTTGATAAAAACTCCAGCAGCAGCACTTACAAGAGCACTGGAAGTAAAATAATATATAAGTATCACCAATTGTACTAAGTTTAAAACTGGTGCAGCTTTTTTCAGATTTACTGTTACTTTTGGAAGTTTCAACAAAGGCAACAGAGAAACTACAGAAATTAACATCGATATTTTCAAACTTTCTTTTAGACCTACCTTTTCAGAAAGAATACCAGAACCAAGATAACCAATTACGCCAGTTAGCATAACAATGGCAAAGTTAATGTTTGAATTTCTCAACTTTTTCTTTTCATCTGAGCCCTCTATAACAGAGATAGTTGGTATAATTATAGATGTGTCAAAAAATCCAAATAAAAATGAAAAAAGATATAACCAAAAAACGGGCATTGGATATAGTCTTAAGAATCCAAAAAATGAGAACAAAGGCATAGTTAACAATAATGTAGTTTTTCTTCCTATTCTGTCTGAAATACTTGAAAATACAAGACCACCTATGGCTATTCCCCAAGAATAATAGAATGTAGCCTTCCCAACCACCTGATTACCATATGAGGCTGAACGTAGGTAAAGATTAAATAACGCAGTATATGCAGCTTTCGATATGCCAATGAGAAATGTATATAGGTTTATGTAAAACAGCAATCAACATCTCCTCCTTAAATTATCCAGAAACTGATTTGTTAAATAGACCGTATTTTTATTCTATCATAAAATTGTAAATATTCCTTCAACTATAAATCTTACAAAAAAGTAACAACCAATGTGTGTGTTAAGTTAACATACCACCAATTTTCAACATGAAATTAATCTTATGTTTTCTCAATGTTTACATTAGCAGTGGCAAGTTAATTGATTTTCTTGCTTGTTATAGTATTATATTATTCGTGAGTGAAAATCGTGAGGTGAGGGCATGTTTGAAGGTTTAAGAGACAAGTTGTCTAATGCCTTTAAAATTCTTTCGGGGAAAGGAAAAATCACTGAGAGGAATATAGAAGAGGCTCTACAAATAGTTAAGACTTCTCTTCTCGCTGCCGACGTGAATTATAAGGTGGTTAAAGAGTTTGTCGAAAATGTAAAAAAGAGAGCACTTGGAGAAGAGGTGCTAAAATCCCTTACACCTGATCAGATGTTTATCAAGATAATAAGAGATGAAATTGTCAAACTGCTGGGTGAGAAAGAACCGTTTAAATTGATACATAGGCCAGCTTACATTATGATGGTGGGTTTACAAGGTACTGGAAAAACAACAAGTGCAGCTAAAATAGCAAATTACCTTAAAAAGCATGGAAAACATCCAATACTGGTTGCAGCAGACACATATAGACCTGCTGCGATTGATCAACTTGAAACTCTTGGCAAAAAGATAGGTGTACCAGTTATAACGGGTGACAGAAAGAATGCCATAAAGATTGTTGAAGAGGCAAAAAGACAGGTCAAAGATAGTGGATATGATGTTGTGATACTTGATACCGCTGGAAGGTTGCATATAGACGATGAGATGATGCAAGAACTTGAAAAGGTGAAAGAGTTAGTCGAGCCCGATGAAATTCTGCTTACCGTAGACGCAATGGCAGGTCAGGATGCTGTAAACTCTGGTAAGGCTTTTAATGACAGACTTGGAATAACTGGATTTGTTGTTACTAAATTGGACGGTGACTCCCGAGGTGGAGTTATTCTGACGATAAGGTATATTACAGGTAAACCTATAAAGTTCGTAGGTGTTGGTGAGAAAATAGACGATTTCGATGAGTTTTATCCAGATAGGATAGCAAATAGAATTCTTGCGCTAGGCGATGTTTTGTCTTTGATCGAAAAAGTAGAGCGTGAGCTTGATAAGGAAAAGATGGAAAAAATGGGTCAAAAATTCATTCGTGCAGAGTTCACGCTTGAAGATTTTAAGGAACAAATAAGAGAGATTAAAAAGCTGGGAATAGACAAAGTGCTTGAAGCACTACCAGGGGCACCACAGGTTGATTTGAACACAAGTGAAAAAGAACTTAAACGTATTGAAGCTATAATAAACTCTATGACGCCAGAAGAACGGAATAATCCAGATATTATAAACGCGAGCCGAAAGAAGCGAATTGCAATGGGAAGCGGTACGAGCGTACAAGATGTAAATAAACTTCTAAAATCTTATGAAGAGATGAAAAAGCTCATGAAGATGTTTAAAAAAGGTAAGGTTCCATTTGGACTAAGAGGTTTTAAATGGTAGTTTTAATCTTTTAAATTGAAGAAAACTGGAGGTGTTGTTAGTGGTTAGGATTAGGCTTACTCGCATGGGAAAGAAGAAACAACCATTTTATAGGATTGTTGTAGTTGACCAGAGGAAAAAGAGAGATGGTGCTTATATTGAGAGCTTAGGTTATTACAATCCGCTAAAGGAACCTTACGAAGTAAAGGTTGACATTGAAAAGGCTGTTGAATGGATGCTCAAGGGTGCTCAACCAAGCGAAACTGTTTCGAAGTTGCTTGGAAAACTTGGGCTGTATGAAAAACTTGAAGCTGCAAAATCTAAAAAGGTATGATATGAGGAGGCATAAACGTGAGAGATTTCCTTGAGTACGTCCTCCGATCTATTGTAAAACATCCAGATGATGTAGTGGTCGTTGAATACGAAGAGGACGGAAAAAAGGTGTTCGATATTTCAGTTCATCCGGATGATGTGGGACAGGTTATTGGAAAAGATGGAAGAACTATTAAATCAATTAAAATATTACTATCAAGCATGTCAGAAGATTCTGAATTTATTCTTAAGGTCTTAAGGTGATTATCATGAAAAGGATAGAAGATCTTCTAATGGATAAAGTTCCGTTCGGAATATTGAGCAATACCCATGGACTTAGTGGTGATATGAAATTGTATATATTTTCCAACATGCCTGAACTCGTTGGAAAGTTGACAGAGGCGTTGGCCTATAACGAAACTCAAAAGAAAGCTGTTGTTATAAAGTTTGAAAAAGTTAGGAAGGCACAAGGATATTTTATTGTCCATCTTGTTGGTGTTAACACTATCTCAGAAGCAGAAAAGTTAAAAGGTTTTGTGATTTATCTTGATAGAAGCTTTTTCCCAAAATCAAAAGATGGTGAATATTACTTTTTTGAACTTCTGAAGTGTGAAGTTTACGACGAGAGTGGAAATTTAATAGGTGTAATTGAAGACATAATTGAAACAGGTAGTAACGATGTGATTGTTGTGAGAAAAGAAAAACAAGAGATGCTCATACCCGTTATTGAAAGATATGTGAAAAGGATTGACAAAGAAGGTAAGAAGGTCTATGTAAAAGTGCCGGAGTGGTTGGAGTGAAAATTAGTGTTCTGACCATTTTTCCGGAGTTTGTTAGGGTTATAAAAGAGTACGGAGTCATTGCTCAGGCTGTTGAAAATAAGCTTTTGGAAATTGAAATATTCAATCTCAGAGATTACACTGTAGATAAACATAAGGTTGTTGATGATTATCCATATGGCGGCGGACCAGGAATGGTTATGAAACCCGAGCCATTTTTTAGATTTTTCGAATTTTACACCAAGTCTTACGGTAAGCCATATGTGATTCTTACTTCACCCCAAGGAATCACATTGACTAACGAAGTCGCGAAAAGACTTTGTAAGGAGGAAAACATTGTTATTATTTGTGGAAGATATGAAGGAATAGATGAGCGCGTTATGGAATTTGTTAATGAAGAAATTTCCATAGGTGATTATGTACTAACAGGTGGAGAATTACCAGCAATGGTTATAGTAGATGTTTTGTCACGGTTTGTCCCGGGTGTAGTTGAGGAAGAGTCCGTTAAGAATGATTCATTTTACAATGACTTGCTCGACCATCCACACTATACAAGACCAAGACAAATTGAAAATTTGAAGGTACCTGAGGTATTGTTGAGTGGCAATCATGAAGAAGTTGAACTGTGGCGTAGGAAAGAGTCACTTAAAAAGACAATGTTGAAAAGACCAGATTTATTTTTAAAACACACAATGGATGATCTGGACAAAAAAGCGCTACTTTTGCTTTTTAAGGAGTTGATGAGAAGTGCTTGACAAGATTTATACTGCACTTGTGCATTATCCAGTTCTAGGTAGAGATGGAAGAATAATCACCACTGCTGTGACAAATCTTGATATTCATGACATAGCGAGAAGTTCAAGAACTTATAATGTGAAAAAATATTACGTAGTAACGCATTTACCCGCTCAACAAGATATAGTCAAGAAAGTTCTTGGATATTGGACTGAAGGATTTGGGAAGACGTACAATCCAAACAGATCGGATGCACTTTCAATAGTTGAGTTAAAATCTTACGTAGAAGAAGTAATACAAGATATCGAAAAAGAAGAAGGGGTAAGACCTATTGTTATGTTCACATCAGCAAAAGTTAGGCCAAATACGATAACCTACGAAGAAGGTAGAAGAATTATTTTAACTGATCCGAGACCTGTTTTATTACTATTCGGAACCGGATGGGGAATGCCGAAGGAATTGGAACAGATGTGTGATTATTCTTTAGAACCAGTCAGGGGTAAGAGTGATTTTAATCATCTCTCTGTGAGAGCTGCCGTGGCAATAATTCTTGATAGACTCATAGGAGAAGATGTTTTTAAGAAATAGCTATTTTAGTACAAGAATAGCACAAAGGAGGGCATAGATATGAGCATGGATCACATTGTTAGGATTATAGAAAAAACACAGTTGAAAGAAGTTCCGGAATTCAGACCAGGGGATACTGTAAGGGTACATGTTAAAGTCAAAGAAGGAGATAAAGAAAGAATTCAAGCATACGAAGGTATAGTTATATCCATAAGAGGTTCAGGTATAAGCAAAACATTTACAGTTAGAAGAATAGCTGCTGGAGGAGTCGGTGTTGAAAGAATATTCCCACTTTATGCACCTACTATTGATAAAATAGAAGTTGTTAGAAGAGGTAGAGTGAGGAGGGCGAAATTGTATTATCTTAGGAACGTAAAAGGTAAGGTGAAGATCAAGGAGAGAAAGTAAGATGCCCCCAAATGAAAAACGCAAAAAGTCATCAAAGTTGGAAAAGGGAAAGAACATACTAAAAGAAACTATAATTACACTCATATATGCAGTTGTTGCTGCTACGATAATTAGGTTGTATGTGTTTGAGACAATGCTCGTTCCTACTCCATCAATGGTCCCCACGATAAACGTGGGGGATCGACTTTTTGTTGAAAAGATAACCTATTCGGCACGTGAACCACAAATTGGAGAAATTGTTGTCTTTTATACACCGTTTCCTGATGAAAGAGCTCAGCAGATGCTAAGAGCTTTCGATAAGTTCATGGATGCATTTTCACCAAAAGAGTTCAAAGGTTCTGTGAAATACGTAAAACGTTTAGTTGGTAAAGAAGGAGATGTGCTAACACTTAAACAAGTCGATGGAAAGTGGAAACTTTTTGTGAATGGGGTTATACCCGAGCATCTTAAAAATGTGGATTACGAACCTGATGGAATATTCAGATACCCAAAATTGTGGGATTATCTTGCTGAAGCGAGTAAGCTAAAAAATAACAAGGAGCAATACAAAGTTTATTTATTTTCACTTGCACAAAAAGAAGGTTCACAACTGGCAAATATTGTATTTAGCATACTTGGCGGACTTGATCCAATTACTTACGGAATTGATTACAGTGTTTATGTAAAAAGATATTTGGAACCTAAGGGTATAAAATTCTCTGACTATGTTTGGGAAGAAAATGGACAAGTTTATATCAAAATTCCTAAGGGGTTTTATTTCTTCATGGGTGATAATGCTCCACAGAGTCTTGATGGAAGGTATTTTGGATTTGTACCAAAACATACTGTAATAGGTCGTCCTATACTTAGGATATGGCCATTTAAGGCATTTGGACCTGTTCAACCACTTGTAAAATAAAAAAGGGATGGTAAACCATCCCTTTTTTCTTTATTTTTTCGCTTCTTCGATTATTGAGTTCAAAGCTTTAAAGAAATCCACTCCACTTTTTCCAAGTTCTTCAATTTGGTTAGACAATTCTTTATCAGCTAATACCTTTTGCTTGGCTGCTTCAATGGCACCTTCTGGATCAAATATTAAAAGTACATTTGTGTAAACAAGACTTCCAGCGTACTCTTCCCAAATAGCGTAAATATATGTACCAGAGACCTGAGCTTCTGAAAACATTTCTGTAACTCTCTTGTAGGCACTTATTGCGGCATCTTTAATTTGTTGATTTTTTCCTGAAGTTGAGACTGATTGGAGTTGTCCTTCAACAAGTTGTGCGAACGTCTGTATTTTAGCGTTAAAATATTCTGCAAGTTCTTTGTATGCATTCATCTTTGCTTTATCTCTTGCTCTTATTGTATCTACACCACCTCCTATAGATTCACCTCTGAAGGCTATCAACTTATTTTTCAACTTAAGTTCTTTTACTCTTGACTCGAAAGCATTGTTTACATAAACAATTTTTGCTTCCTTAGATATACTTTGGATCCTAACTCCATCAGCCAAGATCCATTGATATTCGTCTTTCGGCATACTTAGAATAAACATGATACTTATTATGGCAAAAACTAATACGATGATTAACCAATTTTGAGAAAAGAAGTCAAACAAACAAACCACCTCTGTATTCAAAAATTAAGTTACTCACCTAAAAGTATACACCAATTTGAAAACTGATACCAGAAGGTCCAGCCCCACTAATATACAAAGAATACCCAGTGCTACAGTAAATACCAAATTTTGGATTAAATTCGTAAGTTACCAATCCACCAGCAAAAGCTCCGTATATAATTGAACTTGGCTCAAAATTGTTCAGATCAAACAAGCCAAGAATACTTAACCCACCGTTGATTGAAGCACTTATTCGCCCCATCTCAAGAATTTTCAGATTCACACCAAAATTTAAATAAGCTGGGGTATCAGAGTAAATAGAAAATAGGAAAGTTCCAAAACCAAGATAAATTGGTAATGGTATGTCACCACTTGCATCAGACCAAGCAGTCAGCCCAATTCCGAACATAGAGGAAAATACAGATAAACCGAAGCCTGCGTGAATTGGAAGTGTTGGATATTCAATCGCAACATCGTATTGGTTGGGTCTCTCTCCATACAAAAATTTTGTCACGACGGTTTGTTCAACTTTATTTGTCCCCGAAACTCTTACATAACCGGTTCCTCTTTCCGTTTCAATTTGAAATATGAAGCCTGTTTTTGCAAGTTTTGGATCAACACCAGCAAGAATGACCGTATCTCCTTGAACAGATTTAACATATGCTTCAAGTTTAAATATATTCCTCAGCTCAACCCAAATGTCAGAAGAAGTTGATCTCAGGGCATTACTTATAGCTTTTTGGGAAGTTTCCTTTGAGCTTCCTAAGGATTGCATGGTTTTCGATGCAAGTAATTCACCGTTTTCGATATTGTACAATTTTATTGTATAGCGTGAAACTGCTTCGTAAGTACTTGTTTTACTACTCCATGCAGCGGATAGTTCTGTTAATGTTAAAAGCAAAGCATATTTTGAACCCCCAAGTTTACCGATTTGGATAGCTTCTGACACACCAAATTCTACCATATTTCGTTCTTTCATAATTTGTTGAAGATCTGATCTCGGAAAAAGTTGGAATCTACCAAGCTCGAGTGCTTGCTCTTCGAGAACAGAAAGTAGATAATCAACTTCATCCATATTCCACCCGGTACCTATTTTTCCAGGTAAGATGACAAGTTTTATTTTCTCAGTGACAGTGATGCCACCTGCTGCAAATATTAACGATAATAATACTGAAAGAATAATTAACACAACACCTTTACGCATAAATCCCACCTCCATAGGGGGAAACTGGTTTTTACTAACGCGTAACTTGATACGTGTCATCTGATATTTTCTTGATCTTGAGTGTATCAATGGCTTTCATAGAGTTTTCTAATTCGCTTGGGGTTACGTTTGTTTCTATAACTAATCTTGTGTCTACCTTTTCCAAAATCTTGATACCATCAAATTTTGCATTGAGATAGTCCATGAGCATTGAACCGTACGCCGCTCTCTCAAGTATAAATATGTATTTGTACACTTTCTTTATTTCTACATTCTCAAAGTTAAGCGTATTGACTATCTGCTGTGTGTAGTCAAGAAATTTTTGACTACTTACTATTTTTGACACTGCTGCCTGAACTGTTGCACCAGAATTTACGTCCTCAAATTGCGGAGCAGAGAGTATATTACCTGTTATCGTATCTATAACTTGGGTAGTTACAAGTATTCGTACTGAATAGATGTTATAATCGTTCAGCCATGTAGATGTTACGTTTGCCTTGGTGTATAGCACGTACCTTGCCGCTGAAAGGGCTGATAGTTTTCCAAAAGTTGTAATGTTATAACCAAGTCTTTGTTGTTCTTCTAAGAGTTTTTTTGAAAAATCTTTTGATACTAACTTTATGCCGGAATTGACTAATTTTGATGTTATGGTTGGTTCTATGTATCCAAGAGTATCACCTTCGACTATTAGCAAAGCAAAACCCGTTGGCGCCTTTTTAAGTGCATCTTTGATGTCCTCTTCAAATCGTTTTTTATCTACCGTACAACTTACAACGGTATA
Source organism: Fervidobacterium sp. (assembly GCA_026419195.1). Classification (NCBI taxonomy): domain Bacteria; kingdom Thermotogati; phylum Thermotogota; class Thermotogae; order Thermotogales; family Fervidobacteriaceae; genus Fervidobacterium; species Fervidobacterium sp. The sequence continues at coordinate 48,440 of JANZZV010000011.1, read as the reverse complement.
ATACAACCCTTGATACTCACCTGTAGCCGTTATTTCATAATCTGTACTGGATATCACTTTATTTATTATGTAATCATCAATTGGTACGTCCAGCAGGTCTCTATCTTGACCTATCAATACTTCTGCTGCTACCTTTCTGACAATCTTTATTAAAGCATCTTTAACAGCCTTTTCGTGTGTCAATTTTTGATCACCAGATGGTTTTGAAGTTCCCCCAGCAATTATTCTTATTGTATCTTTATCTTTGTAAGTAACTCTCAAAAAATCTGGGTTGACTAAGATCTTACCAGGTGCCCATGTGGCGTTAACAATTCCACCAAGGCTCAAAGTAATCTTTGGATCAAGACCTTTTATAACACCCGAAAGTGCTGCGTTTCCGTCTTTTAAGCTTACTAATTCTTGGCCGTCAACTTTGTTATTTATTACCCTCAATAATGTTACTTGTGAATTGTTTGTCTTTATTTGCAGTGTCGCTTGTTCTCCTATAATTAGCTCATTTGGTCCAGCAATGTCTATAGTGATTTCTTTAAGAAAAGGTCTTAATTGCTCTCTATTTATGATTCCATCAGGTAGATCAGAAGCAATTATATCCAACATGTTTATAAGTTGTGCAACTTCAATAGCGCTTTTAGTGTCAAAAACTTTTCTTGAATTAATGTCTTTAATTGTCACATCAACTTCATTGTATCTTGACTTAACTTTGCTAATGTAAGCAGCTATTTCTTGTGATATTTTTGGCGGAAATTTGTATTTTGAAACCATTGGTTCGTATCTATCCAATATTTTTTTCGCAGAAAATGGGAGTTTTCCATCGGTTAAAGTGCTTGCAAGTTTTAGAGAAATGTATGTTTCAAAAGTCATTTTTGCGTTTTCTTCCTCAACATTAGCTTCTACCTTTGCATAGTACTTACCACCAGTTGCTTTCTTGTCGAGTGTTCTATATATAACATCAACAAACTCAAATTGTGATCGTGTTTCAATTGTTTTTTGGTACTCTGTTTGTAATTTCCCCTTAGCTTCGTTACCTATTACAACTTGCATAAATTGATCTTTCAATCGTGTAATAGCTTGAACGTCTACGTAGAGTTGTTCTGAAAGATTTGCAAGGGCATTTTTCTTAGCAAGTTCCTCTGCTTCAAGTTCTGTTTTTCCGTAAGCTTCTCCGATACCTTTCATGTATTTTACACCAGGTTGAAGCGACTGCTGAACTGGTTGAATTTGCTGCGTTAGTTGTGGACTCTGAGTTTGCGAAGATTGTGACGAAGGTGTTTGTTGGGCCTGCTCTGTTATATTCGAAGTAAGAGGTGTACCTCTAATAGCCTCGTCAATCACGCTATTTAATGCACCAAAAAAATCAATTCCAATACTTCCAAGCTCATTAATTGTTTGGTTTACATCAGGTTGAATTTGTAAAAACTTTTTAACATCTTCTGGATCGTAAACTAAAAGCACGTATGTTCTGTAATTATTCCCTTCTTTAATCCTCCAAACAGCGTAAACGTATGCACCGGATACACGAGCTTGTGCCAACAATTCGGTAATTCTTTTGTAAGCACTAAGTGAGGCACTTTTCAGTTGTTGCTTATCTGCATTCGTTTGTAAGCTTTGAATTTGACCTTCCACAACTTGAGCAAAAGTTGAAATCTTCGCGTTTAGAAGTTCAGCAAGCTGTTGATAAGCACGTATCTTTGCAACTTCTTTATCTTGTACAGCACCACTTCCTACATGTTCACCCTGAAACGCCATCAACTTGTTTGATTCCTTCAATTTTTTCACAGAAGAAGATTTTGCAATGTTAATTTCTAAGATTTCTGAATTTGAGGGTATTTTCCACACATTTAGTCCATCTGCTTGAATCCATTGTTCTTTCGGTTGCATAAGAAAAAATAAACCAACGATTCCAATTGCGATGGCTAAGGCTATTAATACAAGTGCTGTATTGTCCATTAAATCACCTCCAAATACTTCTTCAAAAGAAATAACCCCCTGCATTATTGCAGGGGGTGATGAAAAAGAGCAATTACTTTTGCATTGGTGTCCCCTTTGTGGCTTCCATCATTACATCATTCAAGTTTTTGAAGAAGTCAACACCTTGTTTTCCAAGTTCCTCAACTGTTCTTTGAACTTGCGCATCAAGTTCGACAAGTTTCAATATTGCACCAGGATCGTAAACGAGTAAAGAGTAAGTGTTAACAATATTGCCTTTTTTAACTCTCCATACAGCAAAGACATATGCACCGGAAACTCTTCCCTGAGCAAAAAGTTCGCTGACTCTTTTGTACGCACTAACTGAAGCACTAACAATATCTTGTTTTTTACCAGAGACCTGGACATTCTGCAGCTGACCTTCAACTAATTGGGCAAATGTAGTTACCTTTGCGTTCAAAAACTCTGCTACCTGCTGGAATGCTCTTATTTTTGCAACTTCTTGATCTTGTGCCGTACCTGTACCTTGAGCTTCACCTACGAATGCCACAAGCTGATTCTTTTGCTTCAGACTTTTCACAGCATTTGCTTGTGCTTGGTTTATAAACGTAACTTCTGCATCGTCTGGAATCATCCAAATCTTGACACCATCAACTTCAATATATCTCTCTTTTGGCATAAGTAAGAATATACCACCAACTATTAAAACAGCCGCTAAAACACCTACAAGTACCCACATCATCGTGTTATCCACAAAAATCCCCTCCTATTTGTAGGGTAGTTTAACAAAAATATCTACGATCTTTAGACTCACAATTTTTGAATTTCGTTCATAAGATTTTAGTTTAAGTAGAAAACCATTTCAACAACAACGCCTTTTCCCTTTTCGGAAAGTACAACCATCTTATCTGAAAAGCGCCGCATGTTTGGTAAGCCCATACCGGCACCAAATCCTAGTTCGCGCACATAATCTGGTGCTGTTGAGTATCCTTCTTTCATTGCAAGCTCGATGTTCTCTATCCCTTTTCCTGTATCTTCCACTCTGATGATTATTCTATCATCTGCTATGAAACAATAAAGTTCACCCTCACTACCACTGTGAATTACCACATTGGTTTCTGCCTCATAAGCCGCTACTGCCACTCTTCTAACAACATTGTCTTTGACTCCTTTGCTGAGCAAAAATTTTTTCAGTTGAGCTGCACCAACTCCAGCAAGATTGACATCAAAATAATCTATCTTGAAATAAAAATCGGCTCCCTTCTTATTTATTTCTTCTCCTGTGATTAGAGATCTGTTCAGTATATCGGAATCAAGCACTTCTTTCCGCCTTTCATCGTGAAGGTACAACAAACCAAGACGTGTTGCTACAGCAGCTAAGATGTCGTTTTTTGTAACTATGCCAACAAGTTTTTGTTCGCTATCGATAACGGGAAATCTTCCATATTTATACCTCTCAAATTGTTTTATCACATCCTGAAGAGTCGCATCACTGTTTAAACAAACAACATTTTTGGTCATGTGTTCCGAAACTTTTTCGTTTAGTGTGCCATTTTCAAGACATTTGATTATATCTTCAATGCTTATAATTCCCACAACTTTACCATCTTCATCTAGCACCGGCACACCTGAGATTCTTTTAAGCCTTAATATCTCTTTCACTTGAGCCACTGTTCTGTCTGGTTTTACATATACAACATCCTTTGTCATAAATTCCGCAACTTTTATATTCGCAAATACTTTTTGCACTTTTTCAAGAATTTCTGTCACAAGACTTCACTCCATATCAACTTTTATTTTGTTTCTACCATTATACATTTTGAAAAAGAAAATTCCGCGTCCTTAAGGGTTTTAGAGTAAGTTATTATGTCATCCGATTCAGCACCTGGTTGGAACCAAAATTTTCTAAAACCAAATTTGTAGGCTTTCTTCATTTCTTCAAGTCCGATTTGTGGTGGAACAACGAAGACTAAAAGTTCGACATCTTTTGGTAATTCTTGTACGCTCCTGTACGTTTTTATTCCTTCGATTTCCTCGTAATTTGGATTAACGGGGAATACGATGTAACCTTTCTTCACCAGATCTTTCAAAATTATGTTACCAAACTTTTCTTTGTTTTTTGTTGCGCCGATCAAGGCTATTTTTTTAATTTTATCAATAACCATAGCTATCCCTCCGCTAAACTTTTTTCAAAATTGGATATATCTTCCTGAATAGATGACATAAAGTCAATCTTATCAAAATTATAACCACCATACACAAGTTCTTTGAGGATGTTTGCTGGTCCCTTGTCAAGAGTTCCATTTTCAACAGCACGAGCAACTTCCTCAAAAGCTTTTTCAGGAGTATTAGGCCCCCTATAAGGCCTTGGTTCAAGAACTGCTACAAAGTAGTCTGCTACTTGAAGAATTTTATCTTTGAATGTCATTTGATCACCCTTCAATTTCCATGGATAACCGCTTCCGTCAATTCTTTCCTGATGTCTCACGGCAGGCAAAAACCAAGGTTCATCTTTATGATTATCTAAAATAACGTAGCTATAATACACATGCTTCCTCATAATCTCCATTTCTTGCGGTGTTAGTTTTCCCTTTTTTTCTAAAACTTGTACAGGTGTTGTAATCTTACCTATATCGTGGAACAAACCAGCGATAAAAAATTCTTCATCCTTTAACATTATCTCTTTTGCTATTGCTGAAGATACCTTTGCAACCCTCCAGGAATGTTCTCTTGTGAACTGACTTTTTGAATCTATTATGTAAGATAAAACGGCACCTATCTCTACAATCTGTTCAAAGGTTGGATTTATATCAAAACTGTATTCCAAAATTAACTTTTCTCTGTTGTAACCGGCTTTTATATCGTATAGCATCCACCTTACGTATTCTTTTTTTAACACTTTTTTTGCAGCTTCGTAGATGAAGTCGAAATATCTGTTACTGATGGTAGAAAGTGGTATCATTATATCATCATAACTAAGTTCTTCATCGTTTACAAGGACGTACTTGGAGATTTCTTCGCTTATCGATAGTATGTTTGCATAAACGTTATCTAAAATGGTATCGTTCAGATAGTGAGGCATCGAATGATGAAGAAGAGTAGATGACGAAATGTTTTTGAACTTCTCTGTCAAAACAGAGATTTTAGAAATCTCAAACGCCGATATAAGAGTGTGATCTTTAGTAGGTGATTCGTGGGTAGGAATATCCTGATGAATTAAAAATTGATTGTCGATATCGTCCAATATTATACCTTTGTGAGGGGTTAAAACACCTATATCGTGAAGCACGCCACAATAAAAGGCTTCCAAAGCATCCAAACCTAAGGAATTTGCTATCTGCGATGCTAAAAAACCTACTTGAAAAGAATGTATACCAAACCGTGGTACGAAGAGAATAGTTTTTAACAATACGTCTATCATTGGACCACCTCAAAATAATTATAACACAAATTATGCTATATTTGTCACACAAGAAAAAAGTACTTGACTTTTTTTAGGCTTGTGCTAATATATATCACGGTCAGTAATTATTTTACCAAATTTCAGCTTTTGGCATTTTCAATCTTTGGCCCCATAGGATAACGGCTAGTCCATCGGATTCTCAGTCCGAGGGTCGGGGTTCGATTCCCCGTGGGGCTGCCAGATGTAATATAACAACGTTAGTTAACAGCCCCCATAGTTCAAAGGATAGAACGGCGGATTCCTAATCCGCAAATGGAGGTTCGATTCCTCCTGGGGGCACCATGATCGGGCCGCTAGCTCAGTAGGTAGAGCACCTGACTCTTAATCAGGTGGCCGTGGGTTCGAATCCCACGCGGCCCACCAAAAGGTATGATAATTTGGAAGTGGAGGCGCCCGGCTTCCCACCTAACAGCGCAGGCTCGTTAGGTATTTTGAGGTGATAGCTTTTAGTAAATAATTAATCGAAAAGATTTAGGCGGGCGTCGAGTCCGCCTAAACTTTTTTAATAATATATGTTAACAGGAGGGTGAAAACTATTAAAAACGAGAAAGAGAAAATTATAAAAAACGAAGAAATTCCATTCAGTGAGGTTCGAGTAGTTGACGAAGAAGGCAAAGCTATTGGAATCATGTCAAAGTCTGCTGCCATTGATTTTGCAAGGTCAAAAGGTTTGGACTTGATATTGGTAGCCCCAAATGCTCAACCACCAGTTGCCCGTGTACTGGATTATGGAAAATACAAGTACGAATTGTCAAAGAAGGAACAGAAAGCAAAGAAAAATCAAAAGATTATTGAAGTTAAGGAAATGAAGTTCAGACCAGTTATAAATGAACATGATTATCAAACGAAACTAAAACATATAAAGAGATTCTTGAACGATGGAAACAAAGTTAAAGTTACTGTAATGTTCAGGGGAAGAGAATTGGCTTTCGTTGAAAAGGGTAAGGAAATATTAGACAGGATCGCTAAGGATATTTCTGATATTGGGAATGTAGAAAAGGAAGCTAAAATGGAAGGTCGAGACATGTGGATGGTTTTGAAACCAAAGAATTTATAGTTTTGATCAACTCATAATTCGTTACCTGTAACTTCTTACCAATAAGACAGGAGGGATAAACATGGCTAAGAGGAAAATGAAGACAAGCAAAACAGCCGCAAAGCGCTTCAGGGTTACAAAGAATGGAAAAATCATGAGAAGACATGCAAATGCATGGCATAAAACAGGTAAGAAAAGAAGATCAACGTTGAGAGCTCTAAGACTTGAAGATGTTGTTTCAAAATCTGACGAAGCAAGGATTCTCAGGTTACTTGGTAGAAAATAAATAGATCTTTGAAAAGGAGGAAGTGTATATGCGCGTCAAAAATGCTTTAAATTCGAAAAAGAAGAAAAAGAAATTTCTTAAATTTGTGAAAGGATTCAGAGGTGCTTTAAGTAGAAGATATACACTAGCTAAGCAGTCGTATTACAGGGCTTTAAAATTCGCATTTGATGGAAGGAAAAATAAAAAAGGTAATTTCAGAAAATTGTGGATAACAAGAATAAACATCGCAGCGAGAAATGAAGGGCTGAAATACAATGAACTTATTCACGGATTGAAGCTTGCAAATGTTGCAATTAATAGAAAGATGCTTGCAGAACTTGCCGTGAATGATCCAGAAAGTTTCAAAGAGTATGTGAATATAGCAAAGGTGGCGCTTGGAAAGTAAGGATGATAATGAATCTCATTAACAAGGGGTTAGAAAAGCCCCTTGTTTTTTATTCGTAAAGATTGGAGGAATTAGTATGGAAAGCTCGGCAGAAAGGGAACTAAAAATAGTTTCAACTATTGCCGTTGTCACTAATCTTATACTTGCAGTGATAAAGGTAAGCATAGGATTAATATTTAAAAGTATGGCAGTTCTTGCTGATGGTATTGATACTTCAACGGATATACTTACATCTTCGACAATGCTTGTATCGACTGTAATATCGCGTAGACCAGCCGATAAGGAACATCCGTATGGACACCAGAAAGCCGAAAACATAGGAGCAAAGGTCATATCTTTTGTCATATTTTATGCAGGTCTTACACTTTTAATTGAGAGCGCAAAAAGATTGATAACAGGTGAACACGAAATACTTTCAGGTGTGCTTCCGCTTTTAGCAGCGGTCATATCCGTAATTGGAAAGACTTTCCTGTTTGCAATAGAATATTCAGCTGGTAAGAAAAACAAAAGCTATGCTATGATTGCAGAAGCAAAGAATATGCGGAACGATATTATGATGTCTGGATTGGTGTTTCTCGGTGTATTTTTAAACAAAATTGGTTTATCTTGGATGGATCCGCTTGTTGGTTTGATCATGTCTGGTATAATAATAAAAGTAGCATGGGAAGTTTTCGAAGAGAATGCTCACGAATTGATGGATGGACTGAAGGAAGAGGAAATGTGGATATATGAAAAGATCTTCAATGCTTGTAAAGTATGTGGTGCATCAAATCCACACAAGGTAAGAGTTAGAAAAATAGGTGGAAAATTTGATATCGATATGGATGTTGAAGTTGATGAGCATATGAGTGTTAGGGAAGCTCATGATATAACAAAGTGTATAAAAGAAAAACTTTGTGATACTAAAAATATTTACGATGTCGTTATTCATGTTGAACCGGAGGATAACGATGAAAAAGAACCGTACGGCCTTTCTGAAAATAAAGATTCTAATAATAGTGATTCTAAGTAACTTTTTGGCATTCTCACTTACTGTTGAAGATATCATTGCAAAATCTAAAGTAGACCCAGAATTTGCTTGGGATATGTATTTGTTGTATATTTCTAATCAACAAACTTCAGATACCGAAACTATAGACAAGTTAGGTAAATTCCTACACGCCAAACGCAAGTTAAAAGATTACGAGTTCGCAGTTAAAGAAGACATCGAGGGACTTGTGAATTTTTTAAAGTCTGCTTCTTTGACAAAGGTTATGAGGTATTACCTAATTGATATATTTAACAAAGATACACTCCTTGATTATGCCATAAATAACGTGCAAAATAATCCAGATGTTTTATACTTGTTTGATGTGATTATCGATGTAATAAACGAATATGATTATGAAAAAATCTCGGAAGAACTAATAAACGTACTCTTAAAAGATGGAGGCAAAAAAGGTTATGTTCAAATACTCTCAAAAGTCCAAAGCAAAGATAAGTTGTTAAGGAGCATTGTAAAGGTTCTTTTCGAAAAGTTATCCAAGGAAAAAACTGAAGAAAAAAAACAAAGGTATTTGGAAATTTACAATTCGATTGTTGAGTACTATCCAGAATACAAAGAACCAAATTTAAAAAGTTCTTACAAATCAAGTACACCTGCTCTTAAAAATTTACAAGAAAATATACAAAAATTACTGGAAATTATTTCAAAGAAGATGTTCAGCTCACTAAAATATCTTTTGCTGTTAGTTGTAGCTGTTTGTATTTTGTTGTTTTCGATTCTTCTTTCTTTCCCAATAGTTAGATATTATGTTTGGTTAACTTTTGGGATCTGGAGGAAAGCTGCTTTGAATTATAGAAAAGTCGTTGAAAAAGACCCGTTGAACGAAAACAAAAGGTTAAAGCTAGCTCAGTTATACGAAAAGGCAGGAATGTACGATGAAGCATTGAACGAATACAATTTCCTAAAAAGAATAAAACTTGAATAGGGCAATGTTATGTAAATCGATGATATAATACAATTGAAAAAAGTAAAAAGGATGTGAAGAGGATTGAAAAAAGTCCAGCTTTCAAGTCCGCAGATATCTCAATCTGATATAGATGTGGTTGTTCAGGTTCTCAAGTCAGGAAGGTTAAGTATAGGTCCTTACACTGAAGCGTTTGAAAAAGTTATTGCTGAATTCACTGGTCTTAGGTATGCTGTTGCAGTCTCCAGCGGTACAAGTGCGCTGCATCTTATATTAAAAGCCGCTAATTTTAATGAAAAATCACTCTTAATAGTACCTTCTTTTACATTTGTTGCCTCTGCCAATGTAGCGCTTTTTGAAAAAGGTAAAGTTGCCTTTGTAGATATACAGCCAGATACAATGAATATTGATCCTTTCGCGTTAGAATATGTGCTTGACAAATGTTCAAAAGAGTATTCGGAAATATACTTGATGGGGGTTGACATTTTTGGTCATCCGATGGACTGGGATAAAATAACAGAAATTTGCTCAAACTACAACGTAACAATTATCGAAGATTCCTGTGAAGCACTTGGTAGTGAGTATAAAGGCAAAAAAGTAGGAACTTTTGGAATCGCGGGTGCATTTGCATTTTATGCTAATAAGCAAATCACAACAGGAGAAGGAGGAATAATTGTAACTAACGACGAAACTGTTTACAAAATTTCAAAGTCTCTTAGAAATCAGGGAAGAGGAGAAGGCTCAGAGTGGCTTGTGCATGAATATGTAGGTTATAACTATAGAATTGATGAAATGTCAGCAGCATTGGGTTGGTCACAGATGCAAAGAATTGATGAAATCATAAATAGAAGAAGTGATGTTGCAAATAGATACAACAAACTTTTGTCAAAATTAGGTATTCAAATTCCAGTTGTAAAAGATTATGTTACAAGAATGTCTTGGTTTGTTTACGTTATTCGATTACCAGAACATGTAGATAGATTGACTCGACAAAGAATTATGGAATACTTGGAAATGGAAGGTGTGCAGGTAAGAAGTTATTTTGAACCAGTTCATCTTCAAAAACCTTACAGAGAATTAGGATGGAAAGAGGGAATGCTCCCCGTTACTGAACAAGTTTCAACCAGAACAATTGCTTTACCATTCTATACTGATCTAACGTTGGAAGATCAAGAATACGTTGTTGAAAAGTTAAAAAATGCCCTTGAATTGTTCATAAAATAAAGTTTGAAAGATTGAATGAAAGAATAAGGGGGATTTACATGTTGGATACTATACTTAATGTTTTACTTTCTTCTCTTTTACTCACAGCAGCAATGCCTGGTTACATTTACGGAGGTTTTGTTTTTTTTGCTCTGATTCCGTTATTTTTTGCTCTTGACAAGAAAGGTCCGATAGTAGGTGGATTGATATGTTTCCTTTACTTTTTCCTATTTTCTTTTCTCAACTTTAACTACTTGATCCCAATTTTAACAAAAGGATTACCAGAATTATTTGGAAGGTTTTCTCCTTTGACGGGAATCTTTATTTACATACTTTTTTGTATCATAGAGGCAATACCTTTTATAATTTTTGGAATCTTTTACGGACTTTGGAGTCAAAAAATTAGATTTAGAGTACTTGAACCAATTTTTGTAGCTTCCCTGTACGTTATTTCAGATTTCTTGAGGGGAATTGGCGATATAGGATTTACAGGTGGTAGGTTAAGCGATGCTTTATACAATTTTAAGGGTTTACTACAGATTCTACCATTTACAGGAACACTTGGTTTAGTTTTTTTAATTACAGTGGTAAATTATGAATTTTACAGGATATTAAAAAAGAACAAGTGGAATATGCCATATGTGCTGTCTATATTTGCTGGAATCATTTTGATAAACGGAGTTGTTGAATCACAATTACCTAAAAGTATTGGAAGTAAACCTGTTGTTTTAGCTCAGACAAATGTGCCACAAAATGTGAAATACAACTATCCATCAGAAAAGATACTGCGATATCTCGAGCAAAAGTTTTCTGAAGTGCCGGATTATTTGATAATATTTCCAGAAGCTGTTTTCCCCGGAGAGGATATCAGAAATTCTGATATTGAGAAAAGATTACTGAACACATTTGGGGATAAAACCATAGTTATTGGATATCCTACAGTGGAAGAAAAAGATGTGTTTAATAGTCTGCATATCTATTCGAAAGGGAAATACATTGGTAGATATGACAAAGTTAAGCTCTTTCCATTTGTTGAAATGTTACCTTACAAATCTGTATTCGGCAAGTTTGACTTTCTTAAAGGAATATATTACTTTACTGCAGGTACTCAAAAAAGTATCAATATAGAGAAATACGGAAACGTTGGTATGATAATTTGTTTTGAATCTTTCTTTCCTTCCGTTGTAAGAAAATTAGCAACTCAGTCTGAATTTATCGTAGTATCAACTAATGATGGATGGTATAACTCACAGATAGCTTTGATGCAGCACTTTGTGCAAATGATATTCAGGGCAGTTGAGAACAATCGATATTTTGTACAAGTTTCGAACACGGGGATAAGTGGAATTTCCGATCCGTTCGGCAATTTTCAATTACTACCTGAGAAAACAAACTGGAAGATTTTATATGTTGATCCGATTAATAAAATAACATTTTACAACAAACATGGGGATTACATTTTTCTTGTTTCGTTGTTAATGGTTATAACCGCTGGGTTAACAGCTAAAAGAAAAAATTACATGTTTGACTGATTATAGTGTTCAGGAGGGTGATATGTGAAGAACATTCCAGCAAATATAGAGGCTGAACAGGCATTAATAGGTAGTATATTTATAGAACCGGAAAGATTAGATAATATAGTTTCCATAGTTAGTTCAGCGGATTTTTATGATCAGCGTCATAGATATATTTTCTCAGTTATAGAACAACTACATGATGAAGGATTACCTATTGATATTATCTCGGTCTGTGACAGGTTAAAGGATCAGGGTTTGTTAGAAAAGGTAGGAGGAGAATTGTACGTTGCTCAACTTGCCGATAACGTTCCGACATCAGCACACGCGGAAGTCTATGCTCAGATTGTGCGCGATAAATCGATATTAAGGGAACTAATTGCTGCTGGCAGTCAAATTGTTCAAAATGCTTATTCCGATAGTGATGTGGATGAGATACTTGATGAAGCAGAAAGATTAATTTTCAGAATAGCAGAATCTAAGGCTACTAAAACCTATGTAGATGTAAAAAGTGCATTGACAGAAGTATTTGAGCACTTGGAGGATTTACGTTCCAAACACCTTAAGGGATTAAGTGGACTGGTTACAGGTATACCAACTGGATTTAAAAGGCTTGACGAGATGACATCCGGATTTCATAAGTCTGATCTTATAATAATAGCTGCAAGACCAAGTGTTGGAAAAACAGCGTTTGCATTAAACATAGCAAAGAATATGTCAACAATTGGCGAAGCATCTGTTGGAATCTTCAGCCTTGAAATGAGCAGAGAACAGCTTATTCAAAGGTTGTTGTGTATGGAATCGCTTGTAGATCTTCAAAAAGTGAGAAGAGGTTGGCTGAGTGACGACGAGTGGAAAAGGCTCGTGCAAGGCGCGTCAAAATTGATGAAGGCAAATATTGTAGTAGACGATGAATCCAATCTTGAACCAAGAGTTTTAAGAGCAAAGGCAAGAAGAATGAAGAAGGAATACAACGTGGATGCTATATTTATAGATTATCTTCAACTAATGAATTTAGGTGACAGAAGAGATAGTAGACAACAAGAGATTTCTGAAATCTCCCGTTCCCTAAAACTTTTAGCAAGGGAACTTGATATTTCAATAATAGCACTCTCACAGCTATCAAGGGCTGTTGAACAAAGGGAAGATAAGAGACCAAGACTTAGTGATCTTAGAGAGTCTGGAGCTATAGAACAAGATGCAGACGTTGTCATATTTCTTTACAGAGACGAGTATTACAAAAAACAGCATATAGACCTTCCTCATGAAACTGAAATAATAATAGGCAAGCAGCGAAATGGACCTATTGGTACTGTTACTCTGATGTTTAATCCTTCATTTACTAATTTCTTTGAGGCAGATGTATTTCATAAAGAGGAATGAGGTAAAACAGCAAGCCAAACTTTTAATTGGAGGAATCTAAAATGATAAAAGCTGCTTATCCTGGATCTTTTGATCCAATAACTTATGGTCACATAGATATTGCAAAAAGAGCTTCGAAACTATTTGATGAACTGTACGTTGTTGTTATGGAAAATAAAAGAAAGACTTACACATTTACTGTTGATGAAAGAATTGAAATGGTAAAAGAATGTCTCAAAGATATACCAAATATAAGGGTTGAAAGTTTCTCCGGATTACTTGTAGAATACACAATTAAGAATAAGATTGACGTTGTAATTCGTGGATTAAGAGCAGTAACAGACTTTGAGTATGAGCTCCAAATGGCACTCGCAAATAAAGAGATCTGTAACGGTGTAGAAACTGTATTTCTTATGACAGACAAGAGCTTTTCTTTTCTTTCGTCTAGTCTTGTAAAAGAAGTTGCTTCTTTTGGTGGTAAAATTTCCCAATGGGTACCGGAGAATGTGGAAAAGAAACTTCTGGAAAAGTATAAGAGGTGAATTCTGTGTCTAACTCAAAAGATATTATCGTATCAGCCGAAAGTTTATCAAAAGTCTATGGAAGTGGAAATTCAAAAGTCGTAGCATTGGATAATGTAAACTTAACCATCTACAAAGGGGAAATAATTGCAATATTAGGTCCTTCTGGATCGGGTAAGACTACATTGCTTAACCTGTTAGCTGGCTTAGACTTACCAACAACCGGTCGTGTTGTAATCGATGGTGTGGAAATTACAAGTTTGAGTGAAGAAGAAAAGACAAGATTTAGGGCGAGAAATATGGGATTCATATTCCAGTTTTTCAACCTTGTTCCAGTTTTAACAGCCATAGAAAATGTTGAACTTCCAATGTTGCTCAACAAGTACCCGATCTCTGAGGCAAGAAGAAGAGCACTTGAATTACTTGAGAAAATGAACATTTTACATAGAAAAGATGCGTATCCACCCCAGCTTTCTGGTGGAGAACAGCAGAGAGTATCTATAGCACGTGCTTTATCGACAAAACCAAAAATAATTTGGGCAGACGAGCCCACTGGAGCTCTTGATTCGAAAAATGGTGAACAAATAAAAAATCTCATCATTCAACTCAATAAAGAATTAAGAACGACATTTGTTATCGTAACACACGACCCATCCGTTGCACAAATTGCCGACCGAATCGTGAAAATGGAAAGTGGAAAGATAGCCGAGATAATCGAAAAATGAGGATCAATATACTCCTTTTAATTGGAACATCGAAACTCAAGTTAAAAATAAGATCTGGAAAACTTTCAGAATACCAGCAAGAAAAATACTTACCGGGCAAACAAGAGAGACAAAAGGTAGCTGTATGTTTGGTTCACGGAAAGAAAAAATCCAACAGACAGTTCACGTCTACAAAGAAAGAAATAACAAGATTAATGTTTCATATGATAATGATGTACAAATTGCTTTTAAGAAACTTTAAGGTTAACTTTCAAATTGTGAAAACGAAAAGGGGTACTAAAAATGTTAGTTTACCTTACTGGTGATTCTGAATTGAGAAAAGAGCTTTACATACGTGAATTTCTCAAAAAAGAAAAAAATTGTGAATACAGAAAGATATTTTCGGATGAAAATGGGAAAATCCAAGAATTGATCAACGCCTCTATGAGTGGAGGGTTATTTTCAAATAGGAAGATATACGATCTTGTAGATTTCGATCAATGGTCAAAGTCGGAGAGAGAAGAGTTTTCTAAAATAGATTTTTCTAAAGAGGAGCTCATCGTTTTTGTACGAACAGAGAAGGTAGGTAAGGATGTAAAAGATTCTAAGCATGTATCAATACTAAGCTTTGAGAAACCTAAGGAGTGGGAAGAAGAAAAGTGGATAGAGTTCATAGTTGAAAACTCAAAATGGCTTGGTGTTGAATTATCAAACCAGATGGCAATAGAACTTTTCAGACTAATAGGAACGGACGAAATGGCACTCTTGACGGAACTCGAGAAGTTAAGAGTGTATTCTGATAGAATTTCTTTAGAAGACATAGGGGAGATAGTTTACAAAAGAACTGTAAGTAAACTTGATGAATTCTTATTTGCTTTAAGTGAAATGCAGTTAGTAAAAGCCTATGGATTAATCGACGAGGTGGTCAAGCAATATGAACCTGTTATTGTAGTCTATTCGTTAAGTAAGCATTTTATTGATCTAATGCAAATTGTTGTTCTTTGCAGTGGAAAACCATTTTATTCATGGCCAGAAATTGTGGAAATCTCCAAAAAAACTTCAGTCCCTATACCAAAAGTAGCCAGATTTGTCGGATTCAAATTCAAAGATTCAAAATATATGCCTGTAAACCATATGGAAATGTATACTCCAAAGAAAATTAAATCCATTTTGGAAATTTTGTATTATATTGACAGACAAGTAAAATTGGGAAATGAACTGAAAATACTTCTGCTGGACTTTATTCAAAAACTCAAAAACTTAGATAAGCACATTGAAGCTGCAGAGGTCTCAACACCATTAGAAGAAGGTGAAGATTGATATGGAATCAAAAAAATCTGGATTTGTTTGTTTTGTAGGAAAGCCAAATGTTGGTAAATCTTCAATAATAAATTCGATAATGAAGAGAAAAGTTGTTATTGTTTCAGAAAAACCTCAAACAACTAGAAACAGGATAAATGTGGTATACAACGATGGCGAAAGTCAAATAATTTTTGTTGATACACCAGGTATCCACAAACCACTTCACAGGCTAGGAGAATACATGGTAAGAGCAGCTATTGAAGCTTTGAAGAATGTGGATATCTTGCTTTTCATAATAGATGCTAAGGAAGGATTCGAAAATTCCGAAGAATACATTACTCAGCATATAAATAGAGTACAAACACCAGTGATAGGTGTGATAAACAAGATAGACCTTGTTAAAAGAGAGAAAATAGATCGTATTAAAAATTTACTCCAAGAAAAAGTCAATAATCTTATTTGTACTGTTGATACTTCAGCGGTAACTGGGGAAGGACTCGATGAATTGCTAGGTAAGATAAAGGAAAATCTTCCTGAAGGTCCTCAATTTTACCCGGATGATGTTATTGTGGATAGACCTCTCTCATTTATTGTCGCAGAATTGATCCGAGAAAAGGTATTTCAATTCACGTACGAAGAAATTCCCCACTCAGTTGCTGTTATAGTAGAGGAAGTAAAAGAGAGAGAGAAAGGTGTAACATACATTAGGGCAAACATATACGTAGAAAGAGAGAGTCAAAAGGGAATAATTATAGGTCAAAAAGGACAAATGATAAAAAAGATAGGAGAGAGTGCAAGGAAGGATATTGAGTATTTTATAGAATCAAAGGTTTATTTGGACCTTTTTGTAAAAGTGAAAAAAGACTGGAGAAACAAAGATTTTATAATACTAAATGAAGTAGGAATGCGTGACGATATTGACGGCTAAGATAACTCAACACAACCAGAGTTTAATTTGATATCCGAGGAATATTTACACTGTCGAGTTTTAAATCATCTCGTGCCACATAATAAAAGAAGTTGTATTTTTTTGCAAGACTTATGTATTGCTTAACTCTTTCTACGTTGTTCCTGTCCAGTGGATTACCGTTATCAATGTATTCTACCGAAAGAACAATTACCCCAAGTTTTTGTATACTTGATATTAGGTTAATTCGAGACAAAAATTCTGATGAATCTACGTTTAATTTTCCTTTTTTGAAAAATAGACTCTCAACTACTACATATTTGACTCTTTGAGTAAGTTCTGGATAATTCTTCAGCAATTTTTCACCATTCACCAAGGCAATTTCGAGATTAGGATAATTATTTATTAATTTTTTCAAAAGTTCTACCATAGATTTTTCCAAATCGTGCTGGGATTTTTTTGAAGACTTTTGCAAACTGCTATGCTCATACACATTAACCCAATCAAACATTACACCATCAAAATTTGCATAGCTAATTCTTTTGATGTATTCGCTAACGATTTCAAACCATTTCTGTTCCCAGTATTTTACATAGAATTCACCTTTCCATCCTTCAAGAGGCATCAATATAAGTGATTTGTCAAGATTTTTCCAGTAAAAACGCCAATCTTCAGCTATACCAACATTAAGATAAGCAAATACCTTTTTTCCAGAATTTCTGAGAGTATCTATTTGCTCTTTGCTGAACTCACCTTTTTCAGTACCATCAGCAGAATAATCAATTATGACTACTTTAGAATCAACATTTACTAATAACTCTATCTTGCTACCATTAGTGAACAAGATCCAATCTTGCTTTATCTCGGCAGTAAACATTAAAACTGATATTAAAATTGTCAAAAGTGTTAAAACTAAATATTTCACAATTTCATTCAACATGTTTGTCACTTCCATTTCAAAAGTTCTTAAAAAACAAATCGCCCAGTATAGGGCGATTTGTTTGAATTAGTATCTTATGTATGGTAAAAGTGCCATTTGTCTAGCTCTCTTTATAGCATCTTTGACCATTCTTTGATGTTTTGCACAGTTCCCTGTCAATCTTCTTGGTAATATCTTACCCTTTTCGTTGAGAAAATCTCTGAGAATTCTTGTATCTTTATAATCAACATATTCAACTTTCATTTCACACATTTTGCATGCTTTAACCTTTCTTCTCCTTTGCCTTACTTTGGGCATTTTTTAATCCCTCCTTTAAGCGTTAAGTTTAGGTAAATCAAAATGGTGGTTCGTCGTCATCTGGTATATCTTCGATTAACTCTTCATCTGTGCCGAAGACATCCTCGTATGGTATCTCTTCCGGTACGTCTTTGTCAGTCCTTTTTGATTCGACGAAGACTATATTATCAGCCCAAATTTCTGGTGTTGATCTTGTCTGTCCATCGTTAGTTTTCCATTTATTTATCCTTAACTTACCTTCTACAAGAACCATTCTACCTTTCTGAAGGTAATTATGAACTAACTCAGCAAGTTTCCTAAATGCAACTATACGTATAAAATCAGCTTCTCCATTATTTGATCTGTTAACAGCCAATGTAAAAGTTGCAATCAAATTCCCATCTAAGGTTTGTCTTGTTTCGGGATCTCGTGTAAGCCTACCAACCAACACTACCTTGTTATAAGACATTATTACTCCACCTTCTCTTCTGATTTACCTTCCTCTTGAACAACTTGTTGAACAGCTTCTTCTTTCTTAGCTCTTGCTGCTCTCCTTTCTTTCTTTTCGAGATCTTCTCTTCTAAAAGTCTGCCATCTTATGAATTCTGGATGTACCTTGAAGTAATTTTCAAGTTGATCCAAACCTTGTCCATTGCATCGGAAGTAAACCACAGTGTAATCGCCGTCAAAATATCTTCCTATCTTATAAGCAAGCTTCCTCATACCCCATCTGTCAACGTTATCCACTTGAGCCTTTACTCTTTCTTCCAAAAACTTCTTCACGTTCTCCACAAGCTTGTTTCTCTCTTCTTCTGGTATATCAGGTTTGATGATGAACATCGTTTCGTAAATCCTCATAAAGCACCTCCTCCCTCGGTCTATGCGGCCCTGCTCATGCCTTCCAAAGCAGAGCGGGATTTATAATACTCTAAATTTCATATAAACTATAAAACAAACACGGGCAAACAAGCCCGTTTAGTCTCTTATAAAAATTTTTGGTGGGCTCGGGAGGGATCGAACCCCCGACCGTCCGGTTATGAGCCGGATGCTCTACCAACTGAGCTACGAGCCCAATTTGTGGAGGCGACGGAGGGATTTGAACCCTCGAATAGAGATTTTGCAGACCTCCGCCTTAGACCCCTTGGCTACGTCGCCCCATCGCGTGTTAAATTCTACCACAGAGTTTTTTGACTGTCAACAGGTTAATTCTCCAATTAGTACATTTGGTAATCAAATGGTAATCAAACAAGCTCTACCTCTTCAATGTTGAACTTTGAGATTTCTTATGTTAAAATATCAATTAATTCATTTGTATTTTAATTTGTTTATGCCAAATTTTTTCAGAGCATATTTGTTGGGGGTAGGTAGATATGAGAGTAAATAGGAATTCCACTTTCCACTTTTATCATTTAGTTGCTTTCCTAGTTTCTATTCAAGCATATTTGTTCAATTCGTTTATGAATGCGACAGCAACAAGATGGGGTTTTACGTTCTCACAGATTGGTTTTCTTAATTTTCTCGCGTCGTTTGTTTATGCCCTGGCGAGTATTAGTATTGGTCATCTTGGTGATAAGCAAGGTTACAAAAAGGTTATTTCTGGTTTGTTTCTGTATTTGTTCTTAGTTTGTATAGTTGGTTTATTGATTAAAAGCAGTTTATTTTTGCACATATTTGCAATAATGCAAGGGGTATTCTTTGGCGCTTTTTTTCCTCAAGTAGAGGGATTAATTGCAAAGTCTGAAACTACACTGGGTGTTGATCCACCATCAATTACTGGGAGATTTACTCTATCTTGGAGTACTGGTAATATATTTGGAATGGCTTTTGGTCCTTATCTTACAGTCTACGCAAAGAATATTATATTCTTATACGGACTTTTTGTGTCAGGTTTATTGAGCTTTTTGATATTCTTAGATTTCAAGAATAATGGTCCACTTGTGGAATTTTCACCAACAGATAAATTGAAAGAGCATTCATCTAATTCAAATGTTGTGGTTGATGAACTTCGGATGAGGCACTTACGTTTTGAGTATCGAATTATTCTCTTCCTTGGTGGTTTGATATACACATCCGTACTTGCAGATTTTCCAAAATTGGTTACAATGGCTGGTTTAAAGCTTGAAAGATCAGGCTTTTTGACAGTTGGTGCAAATATAGGTGTTCTACTAACATTTATTATTCTTCAGTATTGGAAAAAGTGGGTGGGTAATGAAAAAATTTGTGCATTACTTCTCTTGGTTGTTCCAATAACTGGAGTACTTTCTTTCTTTGCAAAAAGTTCTCTTCTGTTTTTCTTGACAGCTTTTGCAGCTGGATGTAGTTATGCTGTTCCGTATACATTTGCCATATTTTATGGTTTGCTTTCTACCTCTGTTGAACACGGAAAGCAAGGTGCTCTCCACGAGATGGTTATTGGTTTGTTATTTGGAATAGGTCCTCTTGTTGGCGGAGTTTTTCTCGACCTTTTCAAAAGTAGTTTTGGACTTACTTTGCTTTCTTTTCTTATGACACTTTTTATATACGCGACACAGTTTATTTTCAGTACAAGAAAACTTTTAGTTGAAAAGTAAATGTATTGTGTGGTATAATTTATGTACCACGCAAAAAATGGAGGTGGAAGAAATGAAGTACAGATGCACAGTTTGCGGTTATATCTATGATCCAGAAGTTGGTGATCCAGATTCCGGAATCAATCCAGGAACATCTTTTGAAGATCTTCCCGAAGATTGGACCTGCCCCGTTTGTGGAGTTAGTAAGGACATGTTCGAACCTTTAGAAGAGTGATTGACTGTCTTGATTGCATACAATCAGGGGGGCAAAGCCCCCCGTTTATTAAATATATTTAGCAATTCAATAAGGAAGGAGAGGGTTAAATGAGTGAAGTTAGGGTAAGATTTGCTCCCAGTCCAACCGGATATTTACATGTTGGCGGAGCAAGAACGGCACTATTTAATTATCTTTACGCAAGGAAGATGAATGGCAAGTTTATATTAAGAATTGAAGATACGGATATAGAAAGATCAGAAAAAATTTTCGAAGAGCAATTGATGTCAGCTTTGAGATGGCTTGGACTCGATTGGGATGAAGGACCTGATGTTGGTGGAGAATATGGCCCTTATAGGCAGAGTGAGAGAGCGCATCTTTATCAAGAGTACGCACAAAAGCTTATAGACCAAGGTATAGCCTATGAAGTTTATGCATATCCTGAAGAAATAGAACAACTGAGAGAAAGATTACTTGCTGAAGGAAAAGCCCCACATTACACAAGAGAAATGCTTGAACCTTACAATACTGCTGAAAGAAAAAGAGAATACGAGGCGAAAGGTCTCAGACCAGCTGTTTATTTTTCAATGCCCAGAAAAGATTATGTGTTACATGACATAGTAAAAGGTGAGGTCGTTTTTAAAGCAGGGAGTGTAGGAGATTTTGCGCTTTTAAGAAGTAACGGCATGCCAACGTACAATTATGCTTGTGTAATAGATGATGGTTTGATGAAGATTACTCATGTTCTTCGTGGTGATGATCATCTCTCAAATACCGTAAAGCAAGTAGCCCTTTATGAAGCTTTTGGTTGGAGTACACCTGTGTTTGGACATGTTTCTATGATTCTTGGACCAGATGGCAGCAAGTTGAGCAAAAGACATGGAGCAACTTCTGTTGAGGAATTTAAAGCAAGAGGATACCTACCAGAAGCACTCGTCAACTTCCTCGCTTTGCTCGGATGGTCTCATCCAGAGGGTAGAGAAATATTGACCAAATTTGAATTAATTGAAAGTTTTTCTCTTGAACGACTAGTTAAAAACCCTGCAATTTTTAACCCTGATAAACTCAGATGGATGAATGCAGAACATATTAGAATGAAAGATTTAAAAGAACTTACAGTTATTGCCAAAGACTTTTTAAAACGCAGTGTGAGTGATGAGTATTTTGAAAAAATACTACATGCTGTTAGAGATAGATTAGAAGAACTTTCTCAACTTCCCGAACTCACCGAATTTTTCTTCGAAAGACCTTCGATTGTTGTAGAAAAAAGTGTTGAAGCTGTTGAGACCTATCGAATGCTTGTTCAAGAACTCGAAAAGCTTGACCAATGGACAAAAGAGGAAATATATCTAGCATTTAAAAATGCAATGAAAGGCGCAAGACTAAAAGGAAAAGAGTTTTATATGACTCTTAGGCTTATTCTAACAGGAAAAACAGAAGGTCCAGAGTTGATAGACATAATTGAAATACTTGGTAAGTCAGAAGTTATAGCTAGGATAAAGAATTTCGTTTCATAATATAATCTCAAAGTAGGTGGTACTGTGATCGACGTTTACATAACTGACACACTTAATAAGAACAAGGTAAAATTTGAACCTATAAATCCGGGAGAAGTAAAGATGTATGTATGTGGTCCGACGGTGTACAATTACATACATATAGGTAATGCTCGCCCTATGGTGATTTTTGATGCATTTAGAAGGTTCTTAGAATTTATTGGGTATCGTGTTACCTTAGTTCAGAATTTTACGGATATTGATGACAAGATTATAAACGAGGCAAAAGAATGGAATGTTGACTGGAGAACAGTAGCTGACACGTTTATATCAGAGTATTTTCACGATGCTCAGTTGCTTGGAGTTAGAGCAGCAAACTATCACCCGAGGACAACTGACTTTGTAGATGATATTGTTAAAGCAATAGAAATGATGATTAGAAAAGAGTTTGCATACGTTGTTGAAAATGGTGATGTGTACTTTTCTGTTAGGAAATTGCCAAGCTACGGCAAGCTATCAGGAAAAAATTTGAATGATTTAGTGGCGGGTGCAAGAGTTGATGTGAATGAGAAAAAAAGAGACCCACTCGATTTTGTTCTTTGGAAATCAGCAAAACCGGCGGAGCCAACTTGGAAAAGTCCTTGGTGTGATGGTAGACCAGGATGGCACATCGAGTGTTCCGTGATGTCGCAAAAATTACTCGGAGATATGTTTGATATACACGGTGGTGGCGAAGACTTGATATTTCCACATCATGAAGATGAAATTGCACAGAGTGAAGCGTTAACTGGTAAACCACCAGCAAAATATTGGATGCATAACGGAATGATAATAGTTCGCGGGGATAAAATGAGCAAGTCTTTGGGAAACATTTTCATGATAAGAGAAGCTGTAAGAAGATACGGTAAAGATGCTGTGAAATTGTTTTTGCTTTCTAAACATTACAGATCTCCAATAGAGTTTTCTGAAGAAGTGCTGCAAGATAACATGAAAGCGGCTTATAGAGTTCATGCTTCACTGAAAAGATTTACTGAAAAATACCCTTATCCACTTGTACCAAAGTACGATGAAGAAATGAAAGAATACATAAACAGATTTGTAGATGCACTTGCAGATGATCTTAATACACCTATTGCGCTTTCAGTGTTATTTGATACTGTTAAAGAGTTAAATAAGTCCATGGATGAGGGCAAAGATGAAAGAGCATTGAGGATGTATCATCTTGTTAAGAGAGTGTACGGATCTGTTTTGGGAATTTTTGACAGCGAGTTTGAAAAACGCACATCATTTGATTCTGAACAATTTGGCAATTTAATTAACAATCTGATCGAGCTGAGAAGTGAATTTAGAAAACAAAGACAATTCGAATTTGCAGATAAAATAAGGAATGTCCTCACCAAATCTGGAATAAGATTACTCGATACACCGGAAGGAACAAAGTATGAGATTGTGGAGGGAGAAAGATGAGGTATTCGCAATTTTATGCTCCAACGCTTAAAGAAGCACCTTCAGATGCAGAAGTACCAAGTCAAGAATTACTGATAAGAGCGGGTTTTATAAGAAAAATTGCAGCAGGAGTTTACACATATCTCCCACTTGGTAGAAAGGTGCTCTTGAAAATCGAGAAAATAGTGAGAGAAGAAATGGATAAAATTGGAGCAAATGAAATATTAATGCCAATAATACAACCTGCAGAACTATGGAAGCAGTCTGGAAGATGGGATGATTACGGACCGGAAATGATGAAACTAAAAGACAGACACGGAAGAGATTTTACACTGGGACCAACTCATGAAGAACTTGTTACTTTCCTTGTGCAAAATGAATTGAACAGTTATAAGCAATTACCTATAACCCTTTATCAGATTGCTAATAAATACAGAGACGAAATAAGACCAAGATTTGGGGTATTAAGAGCAAGGGAATTCATAATGAAAGACGGATATAGTTTTCACAGTAGTTTTGAATCCTTGGATGAAACCTACCAAGCGCATAGAAAAGCGTACTCAAATATAATGGAACGAATAGGATTGAAATATGCGGTAGTTGAGGCTTCAACAGGCACGATTGGTGGGAGTGAATCGCATGAGTTTGTTGCATTTGCTGATACGGGAGAAAGTAATATCCTTTTCTGTGAATGCGGGTACGCAGGTAATGATGAAAGAGTTCCGTATGTAGGTAATATACAGTACGATAACGAGGAAGAAAAAAGTATAGAGAAAGTTTTCACTCCAAATGTCAAAACGGCGCAGGATGTAGCAGACTTTTTGAATGTACCTGTAAGGAAAATAGTAAAAACGTTAATTTATAAAGGAAGAAATGGATACTACATGGCGCTCGTACCTGGTGACCGGGAATTAAATGAGGAAAAGCTCAAATCGTTTGTAAATGACCAATCCTTAGTATTTGCTTCCCCGGAAGATATACTAAAAGACTTTGGTGTACCAATTGGATTTCTTGGTCCTGTTGGAGCGAAGGGGATAAGAATTATAGCAGATAACCTCGTGAAAGGGATGAAAAACTTTGTTGTTGGTGGTATGGAAAAAGATTATCATTTTGTAAATGTTAGTCCGGGAAAAGATTTCAAGGTAGACAGTTGGGCAGATTTGGTCGTAACTCAGAAAAATGATCCATGCCCAGTATGCGGTAGACCGTTGAATTCAAAAAAAGGCATAGAACTCGGACACATATTCAAACTTGGAACTAAGTACTCTGAAGCAATGGGTACAAAATATATGGATAGAGACGGTCAACTTAAACCCTTTATAATGGGGTGTTATGGTTGGGGTGTCTCGCGAACAATGGGAGCAATCGTTGAACAACTTCACGATGAGAAAGGTATTATCTGGCCTGTTTCTGTTGCACCATTCACTGTAGTGATTACACCTGTAAGTAATAACGAAAATTTAATGAATTTTTCCGAAGGTTTGTACAATTACCTTATTCAGAAAGGTGAAGAAGTACTGTTCGATGATAGAAATATTTCTCCGGGTATGAAATTTAATGATGCAGATTTAATCGGTGTTCCGTTCAGGATTACTGTGGGAAAGACACTTTCTCAAGGTATAGTGGAGATAAAATACAGAACAGGTCATCATTTCACGGTTAAGGCAGAATTTGAAGAGATACATCAATTTTTGGAAAAAGCCAAAAGAGAATATAATCCCCATTTTAGAGCATAAAATAATTTTGAGAAAGCCACCATCTTGGTGGCTTTTTTGTAAAAACAAATTCAATTCTTTTGTTGTCTAAAAAATTGCGGAGCATCTCAAAGATTAGATAATCTAATGAAAGGGGGGAAGAACTATGAGTTCGGTAGATGGATTAGAAAAAATAGACAAATACATTTATAAAATCAAGAAGCACGATAGGATGCTGGTTGACGCAATAATACTTTCAGATTGGGAAACCATTGATCAAGAAGCTATTGAACAAATAAAAAATGTAGCTACTTTACCTGGGATAGTGAATGCTGCATACGCAATGCCAGATATACATTGGGGTTATGGATTCCCTATAGGTGGTGTGGCGGCGTTTGACGTCGACGATGGAATTATCAGCCCAGGTGGTGTGGGTTTTGATATCAACTGCGGCGTTAGAATGCTCGTTGTTGATGGTGATGCACAGTTAGTTAAGAAGAATTTAGAAACATTGATAAAGCGCATTTATGAATCAGTGCCAGTTGGTGTTGGTGAAACAAGCGAGCTTCATTTTTCGAAGAATGACTTTAAAAAGATAGTTACAGAGGGAGTACGTGAAGTTGTAAAACTTGGATTTGGATATGAAAGTGATTTAGAGAGAATAGAAGACTATGGTTGTATACATCTATGTGATTTTACAAAAGTTAGCTCAGAAGCCGTTGAAAGAGGAAAAGACGAACTTGGAACCTTGGGAGCGGGAAATCATTTCATAGAAATCCAGGTTGTAGAAGAGGTTTACAACGAAGAGATAGCTAAGGTTTTTGGAATATATAAAGGTGCTATAACAATATTAATTCACACAGGTAGCCGAGGCTTTGGACATCAGATAGCAACGGATTATATAAGAATAATGAGGGATAATTTAAAAGAGCACAACAAAAATCTCCCTGATAAACAACTCATAAATGCGCCTTTCAAGAGTGAATTGGGACAAGCCTATTACCATGCTATGAATTGTGCAGCAAATTATGCCTTCTCCAACAGACAAATTATAACACATTTAATTAGAAAAGTTTTCAAGGCCGTTGTTGGTGTAAATGTGAAATTAGTGTACGATGTTGCACACAATATAGCAAAAGTAGAAGAATACGATATTGATGGAAAAGTAAAAAAACTTGTGGTACACAGGAAAGGCGCTACGAGGGCTTTTGGACCTAATCACCCTCTATTACCTGAAATTTTTAGAAAAACAGGTCAACCAGTGATCATTCCTGGAAGTATGGGAACGGCTTCTTACATACTTGTGGGAACCAAGAAAGCAGAACAAATGACATTTGGCTCGACAGCACATGGTGCTGGTCGAACACTTGGAAGAAGGGAAGCAACAAGAGAACTCTCAACTGATCGTGTTATTAAGGAACTAAATGACAAGGGTGTTAAACTTATGGCAAAGTCAAAGAAAGGAATTGTGGAAGAAGCACCAGAAGCCTATAAAGATGTGGACAAAGTTGTAAAAGTTGTTGATGAGCTTGGAATATCGCTTAGAGTAGCAAAGTGCGTTCCAGTCGGAGTGATAAAAGGATGAGTGAAACACACAAGCTATCAAAAGGTCTAAAATGGCATACTTCGAAAGATGAATTTCTTTTGACCTTAGAAGGGGTACTATCTACTTTTTATTTAGTTTTAACCCAAACGGTTGTTTTTACCGCAATAGCTATATATTTTGGTTTAGATGAAGTTACACTTGGACTTGTTTCTTCCTTTCCAATGGCATTTCAAATATTTCAAATACTTGCGCCCGGAATAATTGAAAAAATACCAAGCAAAAAGTACTTACTGATTTTTTTCAATTCTGGCAGATTTTTATGGCTCGTTTTGATACCGATGCTCTTTTCTGAACACAAAAAACCAGAGTTGTTCATTTTGATTTTTGCGCTGAGTCAAATTTTTGGTGCTTTTGCTGGTAATGTTTGGATCAGTATTATTTCAGATACAATCCACCCAGAGCGGCGAGGAAAGTATCTTGGTGTACGGAACTTTTTTGTTTCCCTAGCAACTTTGTTAGTATTTTACTTGTTCTCGATAATAACAGACAACCTTAGGAAGCCATACAATTTTATGATCGTAATAATTATATCAATGCTAACTTCTTTATTATCCTTGATTTCACTGATACCGGTAAGGGAAAGTCCATCCAAACGTACAGGTTCTTTAAATGATTTAAGAATTGTCTTGAAAGATAAGAACTTTATGAAACTATCAAGGGCGTATTTTATCTGGAATTTTGTTGTACTATTCGCAGCGCCATTTTTTCCGTATCATCAAATACACAATTTGAGATTACCAATGACATACATAAGTTATGCTTCAATAGCCGCTTCGCTGTTATCTATGTTATTCTACACAGTTTGGGGGAGATTATCAGACGAATTTGGTCACAAAAGTGTTTTGGTTACTGGATTATCGATTGTCTCAATCACTCCAGCTATATGGTTTTTAATGAATGAAAAAGATTGGATATTTGGAATGACACTTGACGCAATTTTATCTGGTGTTGGATGGGCAGCTGTAAATTTGGCATTTATAACATTACCTATGGAAACAGCCTCAAGCAATTCCCCGATGTACTTTGCCGTTTTCTCGGCATTCGGGGGACTTGGTGGTATGATTGGTTCGATGCTTGGAGGACCAGTAGCAAAATTTTTTAATTCCTTTGATTTTTACATAAAAGAATACCACGTTTTTGGACTGCAAATATTCTTTGTCATAGAAAGTATATTAAGATTTATTACGATTCCAATGTTTGCGGGAATTTCAACAAAAAAATACGTCTCGCCTATAACATTGTTTACAAACGTCCTTTCAATGCTCTCAGGAAGACATATGATAAGAATTCAGGAAGGAAACAGACAAGAAGTTATAATTGGGCGTAAACGCATGGAAAGATGGTGGTAATTGTTAGCAAAATAAAAAAGATGCCGAACAAATCGGCATCTTTTTTATTTTATTTAAAATTAATCTTCAATTCTCAACTTTTCTCTTGGTTTTTCCTTTTCCAGACTTTCTTCGTCTTCGAATTCATTTTCATCTGGTAAGAGAATGCCATTTTCAAATACAATTGTTGGTGAAGCTATTCCGTTAAATGAAGTGCCGTATTCTGTCGTATAAGCTCCTGCAGTATGGAAATAAACAATATCTCCAAGTGTAGTACTTTTTGGAAGCATTGCATCGTAATACATTACATCAACACTATCGCATGTTGGACCAGCAAGAACAAACTTTTCAAGTTCTTCGTTCTCTTTGCCATCCACTGTTATTCTGTATCTGATGTTTTGGATAGTCTCTGTTAGTCCATGGAAAACACCAGCATCAAGATACAACCAATTTTCATCCGCTTTTTTACTTCTTAAGATAACCTTTGTAATCATAATCCCTGCGTTGCCAACCATTGATCTTCCGGGTTCGACAATTACAGTTACATCGCTTCCAAGATATTCTTCGACTGCTTCATTTATAACTTTTGCAATCTCACTTATCTTTGGGATTTCTCTTGTGTACAACACAGGCATTCCGCCACCTGTGTTAATCATCTTCATCTCTATTCCAAATTGCCTTGCTTCCTCGAAAACGATAGAAGCCTCTCTGATAGCGATTCTCCAGTTTTCTGGATTATAATTTTGAGAGCCTACGTGAAAGCTCAATCCGATTGGGTTAAGACCTTTTTCTTTTGCGTATTTTACTAGTTCAATTGCGTGATTAACACTTGTTCCAAATTTTCTTGTCAGTGGCCAATCTGCGTCATTTTCCATGCCATTCGTACTAATTCTCACATATATATCGGAACCAGGTGCGGCAAACGCTATTTTCTCAATTTCCATCTCTGCATCAACTGCAAACATTTTTATACCAACTTCGTAGGCAAATTTTATATCTTCAAGTTTTTTTATTGTATTTCCAAAACTCATTCTGTAGGGTTCAACACCAAGTGATAGCAATTTTTCAATCTCACCACGGGAGGCTACATCAAAATGACTGCCCATGTCTCTGAGCAACTTTACTATCTCAACGTTGGAGTTAGCTTTTACCGCGTAATAAACTTTGCAGTTATTTATGTTATCCACAAGTTGTCTGTAGTTTTTTGCAATTACGTTTAAGTCCATGACTAAGACAGGTGTTCCGAACTTTTCCGCGATATACCTGAGTTTTTCCATCTTCCCATATACCTCCCTTTATGAATTATCGAACTTATGATAGAATATAAATGCCAAAATATACATAAAAATCAGTTTAAAATATATCGTGAATATGTTACAATTACTATAACTCTACATTGGGGGGAAGGATGTTGACTAAAAATGAATGGATATTTGTACTAACAACTATTTTTATCGGAATTGCTGCTTTGTTAATGTCTCAACCACTTGTAGTCATTACTGATGTTCCTTTAATGTTGCTATCTTTAGCTTTAATATTCTTTGCTCAGTCAGTGCAAATAACAATCGGTGGATTGGTTCTCAATTTAAAAAGTTTTGTGTTACTTTATCTTCTTCTGTATTTGACACCGGAAAGTTTGCTTGTGTTAAGCTTACTCACCTTACTGATTTACTTAAATAACATTAGAACGTTTTTGTTCAGGGGCTCTTTTGAATTCCTACAAATAGCTGTAGGGACACTTTTGGTAAGATTTGCTATGATCGATCACCTTAGAATATTATTTTTCTCCATTGGATACTTTTTTGTCAATTTTATCTTAACAGCATTGTACGTGAAGGTTCTTGCAAAAACTGATTTAAGAAAATACTTACGAGCCATTGCGATAATACTTATTTTATCTATATATAGTTCGTTTATACTGACAATGTTTTACTTATTTCCCGAGGCCAGATTGCCTCAACTACTTTTTTCAACACTTGTTTACGCTGGTTTTATCATACATCTTTATTACACAGTTAATGCTGAAATATGGCATGAAGAACTTGAACTTGAAAAACAGCAAATTATCAGGGAAATACAAAATATTATGAAGCTACCAGAGGTATTGGATAACATTTCAGAGAAACCTATAGAAACCGTTCTCGAGAAGGTGCTTGATATATCTTGTCAAATAGTAGGTTTTGAGTATGCTTTACTTAGCATTTTCGACTTCCGAAGTGGAAAGGTCATTAGGTTAGCGAAGTCGGGAATAAGTGATGAAGAATTTGTTAAGCTAAAGGAGAAAAAACCTGAAATAAAAGAAACATTTGTATTCATGCAACAAAGATTTGATATAGGAGGGGCATATTTCATACCAAAAGGTAGTGTTGACTTAAATAAAACTTTTACATACAGACCATTTGAATATGTTAAACTGGAATCAGAAAATGCGTGGGATCCAGACGATCTTTTTATAGTACCGATAAATTACGAAGGAAGAATAATTGGGTACGTTAGTTATGACAAACCCAAGAATTTACTGAGACCTTCTAAAAGGGAAGTAGAATTTGCAAGATTTTTCTCTTGGCAAATATCGAAGATTCTTGCTGAAAGCAAATATTCGTTATTTTTCGCAAGTGAGTACGAGAAAAAGCAACCTTATTCTATATTGATGGAAGAGATCTCAAAGAACATAGAGTTGAAAAAGAATTTCATACTACTTTATATTGATATCGATCATTTTGAGAAAGTTAACATGCTGTTTGGTTTCCACACAGGAGATGAGATACTTAAAACACTCGGTGAAATAACAACCGAGGAAGTTAAGAACCTTGGCGTATTTTCGCAAGTAGGTGATGAAGAGATAATACTTCTTTGGAGCAAAAGTAAATCTGATGGAGTCTTGCTCGCAGAGCGAATCATAGAGGAAATGAAGGTAAGGTACAATATGATAAGTATAAGTGCCAGTGTTGTTAAATATCCCACTGATGCGCAAACATTTGATGAATTAATCGAAAAGTGTAGAACAGGTCTCGTTACGGCAAAAAAATCCGGAGGTGGGCGCATTATAAGTTTATGAAAAGAGTTGCAATAGAATTTTCATACGACGGATCTGAATTTTTTGGATATCAGATACAAAACGATGTACGAACTGTACAGGGCGAACTCGAAAAGGCACTTGAACGTATATTTAAAGTGCACATTGATACGTTGGCAGCAGGCAGAACAGATACAGGTGTTCACGCGAATGGACAGGTAGCCGCCTTTGATTGTCCTAACGATAAGCTAACTGAAGTTGATATTCGCAACGCGTTGAATGCAAATTTACCTTCTGATATATACGTTAAAAGAGCTTGGTTTACAGAACCGAATTTTAACCCGAGGCATCATGCCAAACGCAGGATATATCATTATTACATTTGCAACTCGAAAATGAAAGATTTGTTTTTAAGGAAGTACGTATGGTGGTTCCCTTATCATCTTGATATACAAAAAATGCGCGAAGCTGCAAAATATTTAATAGGCGAACACGATTTTGTTGCATTTAGTAAGAAAGGAGAGGATAAAAAGACTGTAAGAACGATAAACAATATAAGAATTGTGCAATTGAGAAAAGGACTAATACTTATAAGGGTTGAAGGTATTTCTTTCCTTCGAGGTATGGTAAGAAATATAGTTGCAAATCTTGTACGTGTAGGCACAAATCTTTGGGAACCGCAAACTGTACAGGAGGTGTTAGAATCAAAAGACAGATCAAAATCAGCTGGTTTAGCACCTGCGCATGGATTGTTCTTGTACAAAGTTTTATTTTTTCAATGAACATTAATGCTTCTACATTGTATAAAAATCTAATTCCAGAAATAAACGATAAAGAAATACAAACCTATATTGACAAATCATCTCAGTGGCCTATCATATTTGTAGAATTCAGAAATGTTCACAATGTGCTTAAAAAATACATATCTTGCCAATTAGTCACCTTGGGGGTCTTACCGATAGACGTGAATATTTTAAAAACATCCTCCATTGAAAATATCAAACTTGGTAGTGATATAATTATATTCGAGAGCACAGATGACTATTTGAATATAGCTTTCAAAGAAAACGAGTACACAATCCCTAAGGGTGTTATCTTGGATGAACCTAGTAACATGATGAAAGTACTTTCAGAAATATTTGGTGATTTTGGAAAAAACCCGGTAAACGATGCAAGGGAAATAAAAAGTATAATCCACAATAAAAAAATGAACAAAGTGTATTTAAGCAAATTTATTGGGGAACCTTACATTGTTTTGTATGACAATATAGATTTTGAGAATGAGCAGCGTTCATTAGACTCAATAAGTTTAAAAAATGATAAAATAGTTTTTGTATGGGATAACTATGTTCTATATGCTGATGGCAGTGTATCAGATCTTTCATTCACATGGAAAATGAAAGTTTCAAATACTCCGTTAGATTACATATTTTCTGGAAACAGGCTTTTTTTACTTGATGTTACTGGGCAACTCGTTGTGCTGAATTTAAAAACCCGGCGGTTTGTTTTCAATAAAGTTTTTGAAGGTTCTTACATGATAAAACTGGAACCAAACAACATGCTCATTGTGTACAGCACAAATGGGCGATATATTATAATAAACGAAAAAGAAACGAATTTCGATAGCAAGCAGGTGGAAGAACAAAGAAGTAAAGGTATGTTTCCAATAGTGTATCCATCTATTTTAAATTTGTACGTTACTCCTTTTGGATATTTTTATGAAGATATATTTATAGGTCAACAAATTAAATTTACTTATATAAAAGATAAAATAGCGTATGTGGTTACGGAAGTGGGAACTTGGAAGATAAATATATCAGATTGGATCAACTTTTAGTCTTGAAAGGCCTTGTTGAGAGCCGTACAAAAGCGCAGTTGTTAATACAAGCAGGTTCTGTTGCCGTGAACAACGTAGTTGTCACCAAGCCTTCTAAGCGATTTTTTTACAAAGATAAAATTGAACTTATCGATGGTGTAAAGTACGTAAGTAGAGCGGGTTACAAACTTGAAGGATTCATGAAAGAGCGCAAAGTAGATATATTCGGAAAAATAGCTTGCGATATAGGAAGTTCCACAGGAGGTTTTGTTGATTACCTGCTCCAAAATGGTATAAGAAAAGTTTACGCAGTAGATGTAAATACTGATCAGTTGCACCCAAAGATTGCCATGGATGAAAGAGTGGTCAAGATAGAAAAAAATGCACGGTTACTAACGTATGATGATATAAAAGATCAGCTTGATATAATAACCGTTGATGTTTCCTTCATATCCTTGGAAAAACTATTACCGGCATTGGAAAAGTTGTGTTTAGAGAAAACCAAGTTAATAGCCCTTATAAAGCCACAATTTGAAACAAATAAAACAAGGAATGGTATCGTAACAAATAAAAAAGTGCATTTTGAAGTGCTTGATAAAGTTCTCAAATCTTTTGCTGAATGCAACTTTTATACGGAATATCTAACATTTTCCAAGTTGCCAGGCTCGGATGGTAATATTGAATTTTTTGCTTTATTCTCAAAAAAAATAACTGAAAAAAACTATACAGAAACTGATATAATAAAAATTGTGGACACAGCTTGGGAGGCACTTAGATGAAAAAAATGTTGATCGTTACAATGTTATTTTTGCTATTTTTAAACTTATTCGCAGCATCTGATATTTTTAACTTTGTTCATAAAGATTACGATTTTGTTTTACGAATATCGAAAGGCGGAAGCTGGTACGACGAGGTTAAAAAAGTGCCGTTTTTTGCATTCATGTTGGATAGGAAAGGGTTGGGATTTGAAGATTCTTTTTCAAGAGTTTTAGAAGATATGAGATATAAAACAGGGGTTTTACCTGATGTTGTTCGAGATGCAATGTCAAATGACGTTCTGTTCGCTTCCAAAGGAATAGAGATCGACATATCTAATTTTGTATCTTTTGACATAAACTACTATCTGGAGTTCATAAGAAATATTGCAACAAACAGCTTTATCGTTTTCGAAACAAAATACCCAACTCAGTTGCCCAAAGCACTTTCATATCTTTTAGGTGTTAATTTTAAAGTATTCTCCCAGAATATGTATTTGTTTGGAGATACACTTTACGCATCAGTAAACGGTAAGTATTTTATTATTGCAGGAAGCAAGCAAGCTCTGGAGTTAGCGCTTAAAACATTTCAGACACCAGAAATGCAATTGGCAAGAATTTTCAAAGAATTTGATAGACTCAAAGCGGGAACGTTTTTTATCAGTGGGTTTTCTAAACCAAATACTTTAAAGATAAATTTACCGGGTGGAATAAAAATAGATGATTCTGATTCTGAGTATTTGCTTTTCACTTCTGTGATTTCAGCCGGAATGTTTAACTTCACTATAGAGCAAAAAAATAAGAAACAAAACAACACTTCCAAAGTGAGTGACAACATTGGTACTTTACCATTAAGTTGGAATTACTATATTTGCGTTCCCTCAAAGAACACAACTGCTTTAATAAACTCAATCGAGGTTTGGTTTTCCGGTGTAACATCTGATTTGACTAGACTAACTGAATTTCTTAAGTACATTGCCTTGTCGTCAACCAATG
This sequence comes from Fervidobacterium sp., assembly GCA_026419195.1. Taxonomy (NCBI): domain Bacteria; kingdom Thermotogati; phylum Thermotogota; class Thermotogae; order Thermotogales; family Fervidobacteriaceae; genus Fervidobacterium; species Fervidobacterium sp. The sequence continues at coordinate 13,750 of JANZZV010000011.1, read as the reverse complement.
TTTACGTTGTTGGTAGGTTCGAGTCAGGGGAACTTGTATTCATATTTGACAACTTTACAGGAAAGGATCTTGAACTTAACATTGCAAAGTTGGGACCAAAGTATGATTCGCAAAAGCAAGAGTGGCTCCTTAATTTTCAGAATTCAAAATTTTACATATATAAAAGTGGGAATAGGTTAATAGCTTCAACTATCGATAAGTCAAAATTCGAGCAGTACGAAAGATTAAACAAGCGTTTGAAGGATCTGCCGATATACTTTGATTTCTCAAAAATATCGACTTACGATATGAAGCTTTTCATGGATATCGGTGATATAATAAAAACAACCACAGGTTTTAATGTTATTTCAAAACTTTTGTTCTGGCAGTACTCAATCGGTTATTTAAGTTATTATAAATTTATCATCTCCTGAAGGGAGGGAGTTAAATGGGTGAGTTCAACGAATATCTTAGTGTTTTCATCGATGAGACAAAAGAGTACATTCAGCTGTTAAATGACTCGTTATTGGAACTCGAGAAAAATCCATCCGATGTTGAGCAGATCAACCGTGCGTTCCGTGCTTTGCACACATTAAAAGGTATGGCAGGTACTATGGGATTTGAGTTGTTAGCGAAGCTGTGTCACAGAATGGAAAATTATTTGGATGCTGCAAGAGCTGGAAATATATCAATAAGTAGCGATGAACTTGACTATCTTTTCGCGGGGCTTGATTATATTGAGAAGATGTTGAACAACATTGTTAACACTGGGTCAGATGAAATTGATGAAGATGTTACTGGACTTGTTGAAATATTTGAAAGGATTGCAAGTGGCGAGAAAGTTGCCAAAATTAAAGAATCAGTACAGGGAAAAGAAAAGGAAAAGGCTGTAACTTCTGCTGAAGTTGGACCGGCTATTAAGTTAAATGAAAGTTTTACTCAGGAAGTTATAAATGATGTACTTTCTGAGGCTGCCAAGAAAGGTATACCTGCCTATCACATAGTAGTTAACCTTCAAGAAGGTACACAATTAAAGTCTGCAAGGATGTACATGGTATTCCATACACTTGAGGAGATAGGTGTTGACATAATACACTCTATACCTTCTGTTGAAGATATTGAAAATGAAAAATTTGACTTGACTGTTGAACTCATAGGAATTGGCAAGGTATCACAAGAAAAGATTTACGACAAGATCATGGGTATATCAGAGATAAAGAATGTAATAGTTAAACCTGTAAAGCTTGAAAGAGAAAAAGTGAATGAAGAGGAAAGAAAAGAAACTGAAAAGGAAAAAAGTACTGAAGAACAAAAAAGGGTAAAAGTAACCCAGACGGTGAGAGTTGATATAGAGAAACTTGATAATTTAATGAATCTTATGGGAGAATTGGTAATAGCTAGAAGTAGAATAGCAGATATACTTAAAAAGTACAATATCAAGGAAGTTGATGAATCACTTGCTCAACTGAGTCGTATAACGCTTGATCTGCAAAATGTTGTTATGAAAGTTAGAATGGTTCCTATTGAATTTGTGTTCAACCGATTCCCAAGGATGGTTAGAGATTTGTCAAAGAATCTTGGAAAAGAGATTAATTTCATCATGGAGGGTGAGGAGACAGAGCTTGATAGAACATTTGTAGAAGTAATAGGTGATCCATTAGTTCATCTAATTAGAAATGCCATAGACCACGGTATAGAAACAAAAGAAGAGAGAATCGCTCATGGAAAACCACCAATAGGAACTGTTAAGTTGTCTGCAAGGCACGAAGGAAATAACGTAGTCATAGAAGTAGAAGATGATGGACGCGGAATGAGTAGAGAAAAAATATTGAGAAAAGCAATTGAAAGAGGTTTAATAACTGAGGAAAAAGCTGCGGGCCTACCTGATGAAAGAATATTTGAATTCATATTCCTACCTGGGTTCTCAACGAAAGAGCAGGTAAGTGAACTTTCAGGTAGGGGCGTTGGAATGGATGTTGTAAAAAACACGGTAGAAGCTCTCAACGGTACCGTATCAATTGAAAGTAAAATTGGTAAAGGAACAAAGGTTACCATCAGACTTCCATTGACACTTGCCATAATACAGGCTTTGCTTGTAAAAGTAAATAATTACGTTTATGCTATACCCATTTCAATAATCGATAGTACGTTGATAATAACTACAGAAGAAATAAAAGTTGTCCAAAACGAGGAAGTTATTGTTATACGAGGAGAGGTAATACCTATAGTAAAACTTTGGGAAGTATTTGGTATGGAACATGAAGTTAGTCCAAAGGAAATGAACGTAGTTGTAGTGAAAGCTGGTACACGAAAGTATGGATTAGCTGTTGATACATTAATAGGGCAAGAAGATATTGTTATAAAATCGCTTGGAAAAATCTTCAGCGATGTTAAAATATTTAGTGGAGGAGCAACACTTGGTGATGGAAGCATAGCTTTAATCCTTGATGTTTCAAATATTGTTGAGTGAGGTGAGTAAGATGGATGAGATTAAAGAATTCGAAGTACTTGTTTTCAAAGCACTGAACCAAGAGATGGCAATAGATGTTGAGATGGTCGAGATCGTCATAGACAAAACTGAGATAACACCTGTACCTCGTGCCAGAAAAATAATAGAAGGTGTTATAAACTTGCGTGGTAAAATAATTCCGGTCATAAGCCTTGCTATGTTGTTGGCAGGTGTCGAGTCTAAAAATTATAAAAAGATAATAATTACAAAAGTAGAAGATATAGAATTTGGTCTCATGGTTGATGAAGTGGTTGGGGTTTTGAGAACGAATACTTCGGAACTTGAAACAAATCTTGGGAAGATGAATACGTACGGGAAAAAAGCAAGAGGATTGATCAAGAAAGGTGCAAGACTAATAGTTTATCTTAATTTGGAAGAAATAGTTAAAGAAATTATTGGTTCGGAGGTGGCATAAAATGGCGAAAGTCTTAGTTGTTGATGATGCAGCATTTATGAGGATGATGCTGAAAGATATCCTTACAAAAGCAGGGCATGAAGTTGTTGGAGAAGCTGCAAACGGTGTAGAAGCGGTAGAAAAATATAAAGAACTCAAACCGGACGTTGTTACAATGGATATAACTATGCCTGAAATGAATGGAATCGATGCAATTAAAGAGATCAAGAAATTCGATCCTAACGCCACGGTAATTGTCTGCAGTGCTATGGGTCAACAAGCGATGGTTATAGAGGCTATACAAGCTGGTGCGAAAGATTTTATAGTAAAGCCATTCCAAGCGTCACGTGTAGTCGAAGCGGTACAAAAAGTTCTTAAGTAATTTAGAACTTGACTGAGGAGTGGGATAAAATAAAGGAATTTATAAGTTTCTTCATAGGGCTTTTGATTTTTACTGCTTTGATGTTAGTTACATACTGGCTTGTAAAAAGAAAGCTCCCCAATTTAGTTGGGGGGCGTTTTGCTAGGGTTATAAGTAAAGTTTATTTAGATAGGAATACATACCTTGCCTTAGTAAGAATATTCAAAGAATATTATGTTTTACTCATATCACCTGGAAAAGCACAAATTATAAAAAAACTTGACACCATAGAAGAAGGTGAAATTGAACAACAAGAAGATTTTAAAAATATCCTTCACAAATACGTTGGTGATAAAAAGTGAAAAGATTCGTAATTTTTGCGTTAATAATTCTATTATCTTCAACGCTTTTTCCTCAAGAAGAAGCACCAATTCCTGGAATTAGTATACAAGTCACACCAACACAACAGCCCAGAGATCTTGTAGCTACACTTGAAATACTATTAGTTTTAACTGTACTAACCTTAGCTCCAAGTATATTAATACTCTTTACTTCTTTCACCAGGATAATAATTGTGTTCTCGTTTGTAAGAAACGCACTTGGAACACGCCAGGTCCCACCGAACCAGGTACTTATAGGGTTGGCTTTGATATTGACTTTCTTCATAATGCAACCGACATGGAATGAAATAAACAACACAGCTTTACAACCATATATGGATGGTAAGATAACATATCAAGATTTTTTTTCAAGGACCATGGGAAGTGTTAGGAAATTTATGATAAACGAATTGGTTAACCACCATAACGAGGATAACGTGTTTACAATCGCAGCAGCACTGAAGCAAAACGTGAGAAAAATAGAGGAAGCTTCAGATTCTTTACTTACAGCTGCATTCGTCTTAGGTGAAGTGGAGATTGGATTTAAAATGGGGATATTAATCTATATACCGTTCATTGTAATCGATATGGTTGTTGCAAGTATATTACTTTCCTTAGGTATGATAATGATACCACCAGTACTTGTGTCGTTACCATTCAAAATACTTGTTTTTGTTTTAGCAAATGGCTGGGAATCGATAATTGTAAGCCTTGTCAAAAGTTTTGCTCAATAATCAAAAAATTCTTAGAGGTGCATTATATGACACTAGAAGTTTTCATAGATGTAACGAAGCATGCTATTCAGTTGTTACTCATTCTAATAACACCTCCATTGCTTGTAAGCTTGGTGGTTGGTATTTTGATTAGCATCTTCCAAGCTGCCACTCAAATCCATGAGCAAACTCTTACGTTTGCTCCAAGAATCATCGTAGTTTTTTTGACTCTTATGCTTTTATTCGGATGGATGATTGAAAGCATGTTAGAATTTATGAAAGATATAATTGAAAAATATATAAGTATGATTTAACAATTCAGAAGTTCCATTTTTTTGTAAAAATTCTCAAAACTATTTACTATGTCCCTATGGATACTCTCTGGATCACGCTCGCCATTGATAATTACAAAGTGTGCTTCCTTTTTTGCCAGTTCAATGTAGCAGTCTCTTATTTTTTCCCAAAAATCTCTTTCCTCTCTTTCTATTCGATCTTTTTGTGTATTTTTTATTCTACTCATCGCGATGTCAACACTTACATCTATGAAAAAAACAATATCTGGATATACTTTATCTGTTGCGAAGTCGTTGAGCAACTGTACAGTATCTATTCCAAGTTCTCTTCCACATCCTTGATAAGCTAAACTCGAGTGGGCAAATCTATCAGCTACAACAACTTTTTTATTTCTCAAGGCTGGTTTTATAATTTCCTCAACAAGCTGTGCTCTTGAAGCAAGAAAAAGTAATAACTCACTTCTTGCGCACATTTGTTGATTTATTAACAGTTGTCTGATTTTCTCTCCAAGCTCTGTTCCGCCAGGTTCTCTTACTTTTACAAAATCCAGATTCTTAGATTTTAAGTATTCAGTAAAAAGCTCTACCTGAGTGCTTTTCCCACAACCATCTATACCTTCAAAGGATACAAACATCCGTTCTCCTCCCATTAATAATTTGCTTGCTTAGAAAATATTTTATCATGTGATACAATATAATAAAAGAAGCTAAATTAGCTATTCTTTGTCTATCTGGGAGGGATTAATTACATGAAAATTGGGATTATTGGTTCAGGAGTAGTTGGGGCATTGATAGCCCGTGAATTATCGCGTTATGATGTTGAAGTTTTGATCTTCGAAAAAAACAGTGACGTAGGGATGGGAATCACAAAAGCTAATTCGGCAATAATTCATGCGGGATATGATGACGAGCCTGGAACAGTGAGGGCAAAATTTTGCGTACCTGGCAACAGGATGTACACGGATCTTGCAAAAGAATTGCAGATTGATTTAAAAAGAATTGGTTCTCTTGTTTTAGCATTCAAAGAGGAGGAAGTGAGAATTCTTGAAACTTTGTATAAACGTGGAGAAGAAAATGGTGTTGAAGGTCTTGAAATATGGGACAGAGACAAAGTACTTTCCCATGAACCAAACGTAAACCCCGAGGTTATAGCTGCTCTCTGGGCTCCAACAGCAGGTATCACTGAGCCTTGGATGGTCTCAATAGCAGCTGTCGAAAATGCAGTAGAAAACGGTGCCAAGCTCTATCTTGAAACCGAAGTTGTTGGTATAAAAACAACAAGTGGAAGGATAGAAAAATTGATAACAAATAAAGGAGAGTTTGACGTTGATGTTATCATAAATGCTGCTGGTATATACGCTGACGAGATCGCAAAAATGGCTCAAGCTACGTACGTTCCACTTCATCCAAGAAAAGGTGAATATATACTCCTAGACAAGCAAGAGTTTAGTGGATTTGTTAAAAGTATTCTCTTCCCAACACCATCTGTACTCGGTAAAGGTACTCTTGTAACTCCTACGGTGGATGGAGGGATACTTGTTGGTCCAACAGCTGTTGATCTTCCACCGGAACGTGAATTTAGAGAAGATACATCAACAACCTTCGAGGGATTCGAATCACTTATGTCTAAGGCGCTTAAAATGACTCCGCTTATAGATTTTCGTACATCAATTAAGACATTCGCAGGTCTTAGACCGGAAAGCCCACAAAAAGACTTTTTCATTGGTAGAACAAATATTGTTGGATTCTTCAATGCAATGGCGATGCGCTCACCTGGTTTAACAGCAGCTCCAGCGATAGCAAAGTTCATGGTAGAGGAGATACAAGAAGTGCTTGGTGAAACATTTATTGCAAAACAAGATTTTAAATCAACCAGAGAAAGAATAAAACATTATGCGGATTTACCAACAATATTATGGGACGAAGAAATTAAAAAAGATCCACTCGCCGGTAAAATGATCTGCTTTTGTAACAAAGTAACTGAACGCGAAATCATACAAGCAATAAGAAAGGGTGCAAAAACAGTTGATAGCATAAAGTTTAGGACGAGAGCGATGTTTGGTAGTTGTCAAGGTGGCTTTTGTATGCATCGAATTATGAAAATCCTTGCAAGAGAGCTTAATGTTGATCTATCTGAAATAAGACTTAGAAGCGAAAAAAGTGTTATCTTAAACGGGAAGGTGAGAGGGTTATGAAAGAACAAACTGTTGACGTACTCGTTATAGGTGCCGGCGCCGCTGGACTTGGTGCTGCAATTGGTGCTGCCCGAGAAGGTGTTAATGAAGTGGTCATAGTAGAACGAGACGAACGAAGTGGAGGAATTTTGAATCAATGCATACACAACGGTTTTGGACTCCATTATTTCAGAGAAGAATTAACAGGACCAGAATATGCTGAAAGAGTTAAGAATATAGTTAAACAATATCCAAACGTAATCGTAAAAGTGGAACAATACGTTCATCAAATTGATTACAGGAGGAAAGAAGTTGTCGTCGTTTCAACAGAAGGTGTAACGATTTACAAACCCAAAACCCTTGTAGTCGCCACAGGAGCTAGAGAAAGACCCATGGGTGGTATATTAGTTCCGGGTACACGTCCAGCTGGTGTCTTCACCGCAGGTGTAGCACAGCGGTTTGTTAACTTAGAAAATAGACTCCCCGGTAAAAAAGCTATAATAGTAGGTTCAGGAGATATAGGACTTATCATGGCAAGAAGATTAACGTTAGAAGGTGTAGAAGTTGTAGCTGTCGTAGAACGGATGCCTTATCCTGGAGGACTTGAACGGAATATTAGACAATGTCTCAAAGATTTTAATATTCCACTTTACTTAAGTCATACAGTGGTTGGCATATACGGCAAGGAACGTCTTGAAAAAGTTATCATCGCTCAATTAGATGAAAATTTCAAACCTATACCAGGTACTGAAAAAACTTTTAATGTAGATACACTAGTTCTTTCAGTTGGTCTAATACCACAAAGTACACTCTTCAAGGATTTCTTAAAAATTGATCCTTGGACAAAAGGAATAGTAACGTCAAGTTCGGGTAGAACCTCTTTAAATTGGATATTTGCTGCAGGTAATTGCACAGTTATATATGATTTAGTTGACTGGGTTACCGAAGAAGGTGCCATCGCTGGTAAGTTTGCAGCTATGTATGTAAAGAATAACTGGGAAGCAGCCAAATTCACTGTTGAAAAAGGACAGAACGTTGGAATATTATTTCCAACATGGTATGAGGAAGGAACAAACTTGAATCTGTATCTTAGAGTAAAAAAACCTTTGGAGATTGGAACAATCAGAGTCAAACAAAGAAACAACCTACTCTACAACAAAAAGCATGCAAATTTAATGCCAAGTGAGATGATAAACATCAAAATTCCCGAGTCAAGAATTGGAACAGGAGACATTACTGTGGAGGTGGTAGAATGAAAAAAGATGAAATGGTATGTATAATGTGTCCACTTGGATGCAGATTAATTGTTACCCTTGAAAATGATGGTGAAATAATTGTTACAGGTAACAAATGTCCCCGTGGAATAGAGTATGGACGACAAGAAATGACTGAACCCCTAAGAATACTCACATCAAGTATACTTGTGCGCAATGGGGATATTCCATTGGTTTCAGTAAAAACCTCAAAACCTATTCCGCGTAGACTTTTGGCTGACATTATGAAAATTTTGAAAAGTACAGTTGTTGAAGCACCCGTAAGTTCTGGAGATGTGTTAATAAAAAACGTGCTTGACACGGGAGCTGATATAATTGCAACAAGAAATGTTGAAAGAATCAAAATCGCTTGAAATATTTCCAGAACCAAGCGTTAATCCAAACGAAATGTCCACCGATTCACTGGCATATATAGGCGATGCAGTTTTCAATTTATACGCAAAGTTACATATTCTTACGGATACAAAAGTAACTGAACTGCACAAGATGGCAAACAAATATGTTTCACGTGAAGGACAAAGTAAAATATTGAAAACAATATTGCCTTTACTGAACGAAAAAGAGCAAGGAATTGTTCGTAGAGGGATCAACAGTAAAGGTGCAAAGAAACACGGTAATGATTTGCGGTACAAAGAAAGTACTGGATTTGAGGCGCTTGTAGGATATCTTTACCTTGTAGACAAGGTGAGACTTTCTTACCTTTTAAAGGAGGGACTTAAATGGGACGAAGTGTAATCATTGATGGATCAATTGTATACACAGATTCAAGTGAAATCCTTAGTAATTCTGGTTTCGAAAATTTGTTACAAGAATATATCGATCTTCTTAAAGAGCGTAACAGTCCTTTGTTGAGAACTCTCGAAGCGTTTAGAGTTGGGAACGATTACAATATAAGGCATTTTACAGAATACCTTCATTTGTTAACCTTAAGAGATATAAAAGAAATAACGACGATAATTAACTACGTTAATCCTGATGATTTGGCAAAATTCATCGAATCCTTCTATTCCTTCTGGAGGAACAAACACAGATTTATGATAAAGAAAGAGAAATATACAGTTGATAACGCAAGAAAAACAAGCATTGTGTTCACAGCTACGATGATAGCTGAGGAATTTAAAAACCTTGTGAGAAACTTATACAGAACTATAATGAAAAATATCTCGCCGGATAGTACAAACATAATTCGTCAGTTACCAAGTGGTGCACAAGTAACATTTCTTGTTGATAACGTTGACTGCACTGACGAGCGATTGTGCAATCTTTCAGGTATTCCGGTTGTATGGGGAGCTATATTTGATCCACCTGTTATTTTCTATACGCGCTCCAATAAAAGAAAGGGCGTATTACCAGTAGTAGAAAAGAAAGTGATTGATAATTTGGTGTTACCAAACAAAGATAAAGATTGGTTTCTCTTTCCTATCTTTGTTGGCGAACTGCTCATGTATATATACGTTCAAAAGGAGTATTTGTCACATGCAGCAGGTCTTGGAAATCTGTTCCAATTTGCCGATATTACAGAAATGAAAAGTAAAATAGTGTCAGGTGTATTAATTTTTGGACTACCAATAGAAAATATTCCAGATTATGAAGAACGGTGGAAAAATGGCGTTATCTTCAAAGATGGTGAGTTGTACATCGGAGTAATACCTGCACTTGATGAAAACGATTACTTTGGTTACATGAAAAAAACTACACTTACCATACACAACCTGATACGTATAGACCAAGGAAAATTGCCAATACATGGCTCAATGGCAAGAATCGTTTTAAAAAACGGCAAGAGTGCAGTTGCGATGTTTGTAGGTGACAGTGGTGCGGGTAAAAGCGAAACCTTAGATGCATTAAACAGATTGGAAGAAGTGGCATACGTTGATGTTATAATAGACGACATGGGAACACTTGACATATTGAACGGCAAAGTGGTAGCTTACGGCACTGAGACAGGGGCATTTGTAAGATTAGATGACTTACCACCAGGCTATGCCTACTATACTATGGATAGAAGTATCTTTATGAATCCAGACAAGATAAACGCAAGGGTTATTGTTCCATTTAACAATTACAAAGAGATAGTGAAACCAACACCTATAGATTTCTTCCTGTACGCAAATAATTATACAGAAGTAAAAGATGATAATGAACGGATAGTACTCTTTGATGAATTAGAGGAAGCCTTAGAAGTATTCTCAGCTGGTAAACGTATGTCGAAAGGTACAACTTCAGAGGAAGGACTCACAGAAAGTTACTTTGCCAATCCATTTGGAGCAGTTCAAAGAAAAGAAAAACATCATGAAATAGCACAAATATTCTTAAAAAGAATGTTTGAGACAGGAGTAAGAGTTGGTGAAATTAGAACAATGCTCGGAGTTGAAGGATATGAAAAGGAAGGAACTTATCTTGCAGCAAAGACTTTGTACAAAATAATTGAGAGGATGTGAGAACTATATGAAAAAAGGAGTAATTTTATTTTCAATAATAGTTATTCTCTTGTTAATTTACTTAGGTACTGGAATCTTCCAAGTAAATCCTTCTGAAGTTGCATTAATAAAAACATTTGGTAAATTCACGTCAACAGTCGGACCAGGTATCCATATGCATGCCCCTGTTCCGTTTCAGACACATGTGATTGTTGATGTACAAAGTATAAGAAAGGAAGAAATAGGTTTTAAAACGGTTGATGACAGGAAATATGAGGCAAAAGAATTGGAAGCGTTAATGCTTACAGGTGATGGTAACATAGTAAGTGTTGAAGCTGTTGTGTCGTATAAAGTCTCTGACCCCGTAAAATTTGCATTTAGGATAAAGGATCCGAGTAATCTTGTAAAATTTGTTACTGAATCCGCTTTACGAGACAGAATTTCAAAACGAACAGTTGATGAAATCCTCACCCAAGAACGTGAAAAAGTTGCAGATGAGGTCTTATTGATTGTCCAAGACTTGCTTGATAAATACCAAGCCGGAATAAAAATAGTCAATGTCTTACTTCAAGAAGTAGTGCCTCCAGCAGAAGTTGTATCTGCTTTTGATGACGTAAACAATGCAAAACAAGACAAAGAACGTTACATAAATGAAGCTAATAAATATGCAAACGACCTTATACCAAAAATAGAAGGAGAGGCTTTGAAAATAATCTTAGAAGCTGAGTCATACGCGCAGCAACAAGTGTTAAAAGCCAAAGGAGAAACTCAGAGATATTTAGCACTTCTTGAGGAATACCAAAAATCTCCACGTGTAACAGAAACACGACTAAAACTTGCTACTTTACAAGAAGTTCTTGCAAAGACAAAAAAGATTATCATGCTCGATGATTCGCAGAAAATTAACCTACTTTCTTTGGACAAATTACTCGGTGGTGATGAAAAATGACGAGAAAATTAGTAGTAATAAGCGTGATAGTTTTAAGTGTCCTACTTATAATATTCATTTCCCTATCTGTTGTAATTGTTGATGAAACACAGTATGCTGTAATACTTAGATTTGGGGAAATAAAACAGGTAATAGACAAACCAGGTTTGAACTTCAAAACACCTTTTGTAGACAACGTAGTAAAGTTTGATAAAAGGTATTCCATATACGATAATCCTCCGGAACGAGTGATAACTAAGGATAAAAAGACCCTTGTGGTTGATTCGTTCATAATATGGAAAATTTCTAATCCAAAGTTATTTCTTGAAAGCATGAGAACTGAAAATCTTGCATTGTCACGACTTGATGACATAGTTTATTCTGGTTTGAGAAACACTCTCGCAAAGTTGGATATGGATACAATTGTTACACAAGAAAGGGCTTTCCTTAAGGAGGTACTCGAGTTCTCTATAAACAACGTGAAAGAATTTGGTATAGAGATAATGGATGTAAGGGTCAAACGAACAGATCTTCCACTTGAAAATAGGAATGCCGTTTTTGAAAGAATGAAATCTGAAAGACAGAGCATAGCTGCACTCATAAGGGCAGAAGGTGAAAAAGAAGCACAAAGAATAAAGTCAGAGGCAGATAAAAAGGCTGCTATTATAAAAGCAGAGGCACTTAGCAGAGCAGAATACATAAAAGGTACGGGGGATGCAAGTGCGACAAAAATTTATGCAGAAGCTTACGAAAAAGATGAAAAGTTTTACAAACTCTGGAAAATTTTGGAAAGCTACAAGGAAATAATTCCTGGTAGTACGATTATCATAGGTAAAGACATGGAGATATTACAGTATATGAAATAAAATAAATACCATGCAATATTTATTCATAAAAAACTGCAAAATTTTCTCGAATATGCGTTAAGTTTTGGATAGTAACCTAGCATTAATTCATAGAAATGTGAGACTTTTGTTTTATTAACAAAATCTACTGGAACATTCCTTCAATCAATAGAAGCACCATTTGTGCAAGTATAAATATCGGAGAATTTCCGTTCTAAATTCATTACTTGCAAAACAGAAAGTATTCTGTTTACGGTAATTTTGATGAATATTCGTTTTTTCCTCGGGGTTTGTAGCAATGATAAAAATAGCAAACAGTTTTTAATATTTTAGATTACTATAAAGAGCTAAGAAATTTCAAAAGCAAGAGAAATTAGACAAACTTCTTATCAAACTATAGAAAATTGAAAACAAACTTAATCTCAGTGAAGAGAAACTAAAAAAACTGAAAGAAAAATTGGGAATCTCGGGTTTTAAAGAGAAAGTAGACAATAAGAGGAAAAACAATGTAGAATTTGTGTTTATTACATGCAATGTTCAAAAAGATAGATACAAAGCGGTCAAATTAAAACTTGAACACAACACAAAGAAAATACCTCGGCAATTTTGTAACATCTTTGAGTTTTTTAACTATCAAAAGCGCAAAGTTGAAACACAAAACTACGTGAAGGGCTAAAGAATTTGTAAAAGTGGTTTGTGCAAAAAAGCTTTATAATACTACAAGTCCAAGAAAACGTTGTAAAAAAGTATAAAAGATCTAACAAGTACTAACTGCAATATAATAAGCAAAGTTTGCAGACATAGGAAAGGAAATTTTCTAAAAGACAAAAATACAGAGACTTTTCCGACTTGGTACCCAACTGTAAAGAAAATTAAGAAAAGATCGAGTAACTGTTTTTGAGTTTATACAGAAATGGCTAAAATGAACAAATCAACGACAAAAACACGTATCAAATCCGTTAGCCAATAATATATCTTGCAAATACAATTACTTCCTAATCGTTTAATTTTTAAGATTGAAGTCTTTTCCTTTGTTTCTTGAGTTTTAAGCGTTTACGAATATGGCAACATAACAGTTATATGGTTTTCCGCATCGCTTGTTCGCACAAGCTTTCTGTGGAACACTTCACCTGTTCTATCCTAAAATTTACATTATCGTATTCCTTCTCCAGAGAAGCTTAAAATAGGGTAAAACTTGTCTGTTCATTACTTTAAACTACCACCTCATATTCCCATTCCGATATGTTCCTCTTACTACTGTCTATATTCACTCCTATCAAATAGCATTTCCTACCTGCAAAGCCTTCATAATACCTTCTTTCTTTTATCTGCTCAACTGCTTCTTTTGCACTTCTGTCTACCTTCAACTCTATTATATACACCACTCCATTGTTCTCTATCAGTATGTCTATTATTCCCCCCGCTACCTCTACTTCTATCTCATGATATATCCCACTACCCATCAGTATCCCACTTATTA
>JANZZV010000010.1 GCA_026419195.1 Fervidobacterium sp. | reverse complement strand
GTTTCAATCCCTCATAGTTACGCTACAAACTAGTTGTTAAAATTATTTTAATACCATGGATATTTGTGGATTTTAACTTTCTTAAATTACAACATCTTTTGAGAGTTTTTTATATTATACAAAAAAGTTGTTTAATTTGTCAACCCTGAAAAATGGTTGTGATTAAAATATCTCTTAATGAAAATACAATTTGCACCTTTTTCACAAACTTCCACATCACCATATATTTTATCCTTATTACCAGTTTGGCATTTGTTTTATTAAATTAAAATGTCAATTTTTTTATTTTGTCCAAGGTGTTGTTTTTCAACTTGTTGAATCTGTGAGAATACATAGAATAATACAGAATCTTCCTCTTCGTTTATTGCTTTTCTGACTTCACTTTTAAGTTTTTCAAACTTACTAACTGTTAATTCGCCTTCAAGTAAAGAGTTTTGTATCCAGTTTAGATACTTCCTTGCTATTTTGAGAATTTTTGATACACGCTTTTCATTCACATCGTAAGCCATTATTATATACATTAACTTCACATCTCCCGTTAGGTCCTTATGTAAGGATTATATTCTTGGTCATCTATTATGTGTTTTTCCAATTTGTATAGTTCCATCCTTATAATTGTCCTATAACTTACATTTCTTTTCAGTTTTTTGGAATACACCGTTGTTTCAAGCCTGTTGTCAAATTCTTGCACGAATGTTTTCTTGCCTTTTTCATTCAAAAAAATTCCATTCGTATCTTTGAGAAAATCTTTCTTTGTTATCTGCTTTTTGTTTATCAGCGTAAATATTAGCCTATCTACTATAACTGGTTTGAATATCTCCGCAATATCGAGATTTAATGTAAATCTCCTGTGGTTGTTTGTATGCAGGTAACCTATTCTTGGATCAAGATGTGTTTGATAAATTTGCGATAATACTGCAGTGTAGAGTAACGAATTTCCAAAGGAAATAAGGGCATTTAGTTCGTTTTCTGGAGGTCTTTTTGTTCTTTTTTCCATTATGAATTCCTCAGATTTTATTATTTTTTCAAAACTTCCATAATATGCTTCCCTTAGATTCGCTTCTATTCCCATTAGTTCCTCAATGTCTTTAGCTCCGTCAATTTTTTTGGTTAGTTCTTCTATCCCATCTGCTATGTCTGTTAGTCCAGGATCTTTGTCTTTATTATCTATTATATTTCTAATTATGTTTTTTGCAGCACCAAATACAATTTTTTTGGCTATCTTGAGACGTTCTTCGTAATTTAAATATTTCTCAACTTGTTTTAATAAGAGAAATGATGAATTGTAATGCTCTCTTGGGTAGTAACTTCCTGAGTAGTAACCATAATAATTATAAATGTGTAATATTATGTTTTTCTCTGTTAAGAATTCAAGTATCCTTTTGTTGAAGTCAATTTCCCCGAATATGTGTATTTCCTGTATGTTCTCTACAGGAATGTATTTTCTTTCCCCACTTTCGTTTGCAATTGATATTGTGTTGTTTTTTCTCTCAAGAACACCGCTTGAAAATATGTAAATGGAGTTCATACTACTCACCTCTGAATTATTTTATCAGAAAAGCTCATTCAGTCCAACAAAATTTTTCGTAAGCACATTTTGTACACGCACTTTGCCTGATCTGCTGCGGTGGTCTTGGCAGTTCTATCAGTTCTTTTACTTCAATGACTAATTTATTTATTTGCTGTATGGATTCGTCCGTAAGCTCGACTTTGATTCTTTTTCTTTCTTTGGGTATCAGTAATTCTGCCGAGAATTCAACGCCTTTTTGCTTTAGTATGTAGCAGTAGTACAAAAGTTGTAGTTTGGCCTCTTTTAATCTTTTGCTTGAAGATTTAATTTCTCCTATAATTTTTGTTTTTTTGTTCTCGTAGAATAGGTCAATTTTAACAGATGGCATAACTATCTGTTCATGTTTATATCTTGAGTATGTTTCTTCATGGATAAGTCTGCCAAGTTCCAAATATATGTTGTTTTGTTCTCCTTCTATACCATGAGCAATCAGCCAAGCTTCTCTTTGACATACAAGATAGGAATACAACCAGTTTGGTTGAATTTCAATTTTGTCTACCATATTACCTGCTCCTTAAGTTCGTTATCTATATATTTGAAGCCAGTGTTTAAATCGTAATATGCTTCTAGACTTTCTTTATTTATGAACCGAAGTTTTTCGTAGTTTTCTATAGCCGGGGGTAGATTTTTTAAGGCACGAGATACATTTATATGTATCATTCTTTCTTCTATTTTTCTTTTGTATAGTGTGCACATTCCAGCACGTTTTTCTTTGTCGTTCTCGCTTAGTATTTCTTTGAATTTCAAGAATATTTCTTCATCCTCAGGTTCCTTTGAAACAAATATCGAGACTTTGGGTTCGTCCTTGATAAGTGTGTATTCGCTCAACGATTTTTCTCCATCTTTTGCTTGAAATTTTAGTTCCAAGAAGCTTTCCCAGAATTCTTGTGACTCCCTACTTTTAGTAGCTCTATCTCTGACAAGGTTGAAGTAGCATCTTGTTAAATCGATATAGTTTTTTTCAATTATTATTCCTTGTTGTTTATATTGTTTGATTACTTCTTTCGCAACTTCAATTAATGTAGCACCGTAGACTTTCTTGGCTGAATCCTCTTTGGTGTTGATCAAGTACATTTTGGACCTTTCTTTATTTCCGTTTCTGTTGCACCTCCCGGCTATTTGGATTATTGAATGAATAGGTCCCAATTCTCTGACAACTACATCAAAATCTAAATCCACTCCCGCCTCAACAACCTGGGTAGAAACCAATACCAATGGCTGCTGCTCTTTTAGTTTTGTTTTGATTTGTTGAATTCTTACTAATCTGTCTTTAGGAGTTATGTTTGTTGATAAATACATCACTTCTTGTTCTTCAGATGATATGATTCTGTATTTCTCTATAGAATCTGTTATGGTATTGCAAATAACTAATACACTCTTTTTTCTTTCATTACATCTTATTTCTTTCCAAATTTCTTCGAAGGTTTTCTTTTTTGAATACTCCGTGAGGTCTATAATCTCTGTTCTGTCGAGTTTTTTGAACATTATTTCAAAATTTTTGTTCAGTTCAATTGACTTGTCCTCGAGTATCATCGGTTGAGTAGCAGTCATTAAGATGAAGGTGGTGTGAAGTTTTCTGGTTAACAGATCCATGAATTTTTCAACTAGTAACCAGTGTTCTGCGGGAATTGTTTGTACCTCGTCAAGTATTACTATACTAGCTGATAGTTTATAAAACTTTTTCATTAGTCTGTTTTTGTAACCAATTATGGTGTGTAAGAGTTGCCAAAATGTTGTTACTATTATTTCACTCTCCCAGGTTTCTATGAATAATTGCATTTTATCATATTTTTCGTAATCTATCTGGTCATCTGCAGAAATTTCTTCCAGTTCTGCTAAGTAATAGTGTGCTGCAAGGTATGATTCTTTGTACTCATGGTAATCTGGTAACTGTGCTAAGATTTCCTCAATAATTGAAAGGTTTTGTTCTATTATTGAGATGTATGGTAGAGAGTAAATGATCCGTGGAGTATAACCTACCTCCTTTTGAATTCTTGATCTTAACTTTAGTGCAGCACTTAAAGCTGTTAGAGTTTTTCCTGCACCTGTTGGTGCCGTGAGTGTAATTACACCACCGTATAGTTTTTCTAATGGCTGATTTTCTATTGTACTTAAGACTTCTTTTCTAAGTGTTACTCTGGTTTCTAACATACGGTTATTAGTATTTGTCAGTTTTTCTGTGTATTTTTCAACTATAACCTCAGGTATGTATTTTCTTTCACTCTTTGGTAATATAGCTGCATCCTTTTTGTCTGAATCTATTAAAATAGAGTAGAGTAGTTGGGTTTTTAAAGCAATGTCTTCTTTTACTTGTTCATCTTCATCTTCAAAACGTAGTAACTTTTTTCTCAGATTTTGAATAGTCTCTATTGCTTTTGTTTTTGAAAAGTACTCTTTTTTCAGTTCTATGCCTAAAGCGTTGTATTCTTTTTGTATTTTTTCAAAATTTTTGAGTATATCGTCAAATTGTTGGAATAATGTATTCAGTCTTTCGTAGTGAAGTATATCGAGATTTTTTATGCTTTCTTCCAGTTCTTCGTCTGCTTTAATACGCGGAACTTCATCGTCCGCACTAAGTAAGTTCGAGTGATGTGAAAGTACCGCCATAAAAGCTGGTAAAATTAGATATTCGGTTTCGTAATTATCTATGAGGTATGAAGCTAATGTTATAGAAGAAAGATAAGAATGTTTTGATAGCTTTGAGAAAGACGATTTACCTTGGAGTTTTTCCTGGAAGTAAGTGGTGTATTTTCCAAAATCATGAAAGTAAGCTATCAGCTTGGAAATTTCCTTTAATATTTGTTTATCTTGGATATCTATTTCTTCAAAAGTTTTAACAGAATATTCTGCTACGTTCTTTAAATGTTCTATGAGTCTCTGACCAGGACGTGCAAGGTATTCCATAATCTTCACCTCTTAAAAAATTCCCGGGCATACCCGGGAATTCTGGACTCACATGGGCACAATGCTTTTTCCCAAGTCTTTTACAAGATAAGAATTGGTTGATAAAGTTGTGTGAATCGTAGTGCCATCTGGACTAAAAATGTAATCTTTCACTTTTCTCAGCTTTCGTTCTTTTGTGAACTCGACAGGCATTCTATCTTTATAAATACTTTTGTTTTTTTGCATGATTTTTGCAATGTTAGATATTGAGTCAGAAGGGATAACACTAGCAATCTCTACTTCTTTATCGCTCGAGAGCGTATCCACTTCAAACTCACCGATGTATTTGGCAACAGCTGGCAGTTCTGACAATCCCATGTACAACGGATATCTGTATTTTTCTTGCTCAAGTGTTCTTTTTAATTCCTGGTAGATTTCCATGCTTTGATGGTAAAAGTAGATTCTGTAGACAACATCTTCTTCAAATTTAATAGGTAAAACAAACTCCAATGGTATTTGTGTACCACCTGAAATGCCGTTTAAGTCCGATGGAGATTTAACAAATAAGTAATTCACAACCTGTATTTTTTTTCTAAGTGGGTTAACTATTTCAACAGCTATTTTTGCACTTTCGTCAAACAACTCATAATAGCTATCTTTCTGATACCCTAAGAAAGCTGCTACCATCCCAGCTAACGTTGTTTTCGGCGGAAAAAAGTATGAAAGTGATGACGAATTGGTGTAAAACTTCCGAAAGTGCGCCATTTTGGAAGATATTTCAAATACAATAACTCTATCCATTTTTACCATCCTTTAAATGTTAAATTGTTCTATTTTTTCCTGTTGAGAGTTTTCCAAGTTCAACTTTAATCCCTTAGCCTTGTTTTTAAATTCATCATCTAACCATATATAGATTTTCTCAATATTATCATGTTCAAAAAGTTTTGATAATTCTGACAAGTCAATTTCGATGTCTTCAAAGCTGGCAGGATTATACGATGTTTTTGGCTGAACTTTTACTAACTTCCTTAGATCACCGAAAAATGTTTCGCTATCTTTCCACTCAATTCTGACGTACAACCTTGGAGTTTGTCCTATTTTACTTCTTGTTGTGGTTTGGAGCTTAAATGCTTTTATAACGTCTTTGTCGAAATTTTTCATATCTTCATCTGTTAAATTTGTTTCTTTTGCCCGCCAGGCACTCACTATACCATAAAATCCTATGAACGAGTATTTTATTCGCCAGTCTTTACCCATAGTACCGTAGTTTGATTCTCTTCCAGCAAGCTGCGAAGTTATGGTTGAGGAATGTAATATTTCAGTAGGATGTAAAGAATAACCCCATGTAAACTGTACCGGACCAGTTAAACTAATTGATTCCAAATTAGATACTTCTCGTCCTTCCAATTTCAGAGGTATTGTTGCACCAAAATACTTAATATCGATAAATTTTTCGGTAATTTTTTTTATGCCCTCTTCTTTTGTTTTAGCATCTTTTAAAACATCTTGAACTTTCTCTGTAGCAGTAACCACCCTACCTTCTTGTTTTGAAACAAATACTTCAAGACTCTTGTTAATCCAATAGTCACGTATGTATCTTTTCAATCTCACGTCGCTAACCAGATTCCTTTGTGTATCGTAATCGTACCTCGGTTTGTTTTCATCGTCTGGATCACCGTTAGGGTTTGTTAACATAGCGTCGTAAAGGAAGAGAATTTCCGAGTTTTTTCTTAATGGCTCCATCGTAAAAATCCCCCTTTCAGTCCTCTTGGATGTCTTTTTTGTTTAATTCATCATTTTTTTCGAATTTATTTTGATTTTCATGGTTCGATATGCATACCCAGACTTGATCCAATAGACATTTTCTTGTGGAGATAACGTCCAATCTCTATCGTTTTTATCCAAATACTTTTTGGCAAAAGCATAGATAAGCTCCGTATACTTGTTTAGCACTTTGTACTGTTTTAATTTCTCAAATATTTCGTTACTTAATATCTTTATTTTCGACTGTGGCATGCCGTAGTAATTTAGTTTTTCTAAGACAACTTTCTTTCCATCGCCTTTACTTTCTTGTACTCTTGCAATTTCAGATAGCAAAACGCCAAGTAAGAACAAACCGGTTTTTTGTTCATCAAGTTTGAGTTCTTCTACATAATTCCTTAAGTCAGAATCGATGTTGTCAAGTTCCTCATAAGCCATTTTCTCATCACCTCCATGTAGCACATCGATCTGGCATGCGTATAGTAAAAATTGATTTGACGCTAATATGTGGTAAATAACCTTCCAAGTAGGTTCTATCCTAGGTTTTAGATGATAGTAGTTGTTGTACTTTTCGTAGTAATAAATGGTGACAACCTCTAGGAAAAGTTTGGCTAATTCTCTCTCGCTAAGCGGTTTTTTAGTCAATATTGAATCGTATATTTCGAGAATAATGTTGGGTAAATCTCTTCTAACTGGAAATAGATAGAATATTCTATCAAAATCCAGTTCGCCTATATCAGCTGTTTTTAGTGTGTCGTTAATAGGATCTCCAAAAATGAGGTTGATAAATTTTTCATATACTGATCTTCTTTTTGATATAATTTCTTCTATTCTGGATGGTGGGACATCCATGATAAGCTTTTTTATTTTTACTGCAGCATTCTGTTCTTCAGCAAACACAAAATTTATTGCAAATGCTTCGGTCCCAATTTTTTCTTCCAAGGCTTCACGATATTCCTTCCATTTATCAACACTGTTAAGAGCTTGGACCGTACGAATTGTTCTTTCGGCACGTTTTACTAGTACGCTGATCGATGGAATTGTGGATATGTCGTAAAACTCTGGAATCACGTAGCAGGTGTACGAAACATTTGCAAATTTTGTCCTAAGATAATTTTTCAAAAATCTTTCACCTGCACCAAATGATTTGAAACATTCATCACATAATGCAAAATTTTTATAAAAACCTTCCTTATTTATGCCTGAAGCAAAGTTTATTTTGTCTGTGATGAAGAATTTCAACTCAAATGTCGAGAAATCTTTGGTTAGTTCACTCTCTTTACCACATCCGTGGCAAACACCAAATTTACTCTTCTCAAATGCTTTTTCTGTAAACTCTTCAAGCAACATATCTTTGTATTCTTTAAATTGTACTAAACTCTTATCTTCGTAAAATACCGTATACAAAAGCTTTGAAGTAAATTTTTTTGAAATTGAAAGCTTATTAGCGATGTATTTGCTTAATAAGTCACCCATATCTTCTACGTTGTCTTTTTCTTCCCACTCATTTTTCAATTCTTGGTCAATATCTTCAATCAAAGATATATCAATTACTCTTATAGTTTTACCTTTTTTTCTTTTCTGACAAGTAAACTTGTCAATTATATCCTTTAAAATCTCTTTCAGTTCGCCATTTTCGATTCTCTCGTAAGCATTGAAAATTGAATCTACAAATATCTTTGTTATGTCATTTGAAGTAAGTCTGGTTTGTGGAAGAGTACCTTTGCAATTTCCCACCCACAAGTATTTTTCACATTTTGATTGATCAAACTCCTCAGGTACGATTTTTATTATCTTATCTTTTGGATGAAAAACTATCCTCACTATCTTCGATTTATCAGTTTCATTTTTTTCCAAAATTACCTTAGATTTTAAATAATCACCTGAACCTATTATTGTCTTACCTATTTCTAAAATACCACTAAGCATGTTTGACACCCCCGTCAACTCAAAAACTTCCATCTGTCTTTACTCACTATACAACCAAATCCCTGTGAGTTTTTAGACCCGAGTCCACAATTAAGGGCAAATTTTATTAGTTCTGGTTCTCCTGTTAACAAAAAGTCCGTTTTCCATCCTTCAATAATCGTTCCTTTATACTTTATTACTGCTTTTTTAGCAGATACTCCAACATGCTTTATTGTTATATTACCCTTTGGCTGTTGTTTATAAAATGCAATGTATTTTCTATACATATTCTCCACAAGCTTTTCTTCCATCCTCACATCATCTGGAGAGTAGTATTTAGTAAACTTTTTACCATTTTCATTTTCAAAAGTTGAGTACATTGTCACAGGCGAGACTGTTCGGACTACTAAATTATCACTTACAGGATCATCCCAGACTTCTATTCTGGCAACACAAACTTTTTGATTTAGTATAATTAAATTATCTTGTTTTATAAAGTTTTCTACTAAGTACTCCATAAATCTGTCTTCAACACAACTTATTATGAATCGAGCGGAATTACTATAAATAAGTTCATTCGTCTCTTTTAAAGATAGAAAGTCTCCATACAACGAAGAAAAACTAAACAGCTTGTACGTCCTTTTTTCGTGTTTGTATCCAATATCATGAAGAAACCTGGAATAATTCTCGTCATTTAACCAACGAAGCAAAACCGCCTGTAAGATGTGGTTGTAATTTCTTGGGATTTTCAATTTGTCAAATTCAATATAAACACACAATTGCATAAAGCAGTACCCTCCTCAATATTTTCCAAATGAATCTTTGTCATATTGCATGCCATATTATATGACTGACAAAAAATTGAGTTTTCTGACAGATTTTTAGAAGAGAATCAAAAGATGGTGACAAGTTTAACATTTACAGTGATTGTATTGTGCTTTTTCTTAAATTGCTTCAAAAAACGTGTCACTGAACAGTTTGAAAATGTTAAATAAGTTAAGAACCTATTTTAATTTTACTCATAAACAAACTGAAAAGCAATATCTTTGTGTTTTTTTCGAAAATTAAATTATAATTTAACTAAATATTAATAATGTCCTTGATAAATTAAACAAATGTCAGACAAAAAAGAATTGAAAAGAAAAGTTGTAACACTTAGCGGCACTATCAAATTTTACAAGGTATGTTAAAAAATATTTACTCATTTTTGTGCAAGACAATTCAACTGCATTCCAAACTAGTTGACCATTTCATCATTAATATCAATTATTTTGTTTTGATTTTTCTTAGTTTTGACACTGCCAACTTCATCTATCAAATTGTCAGTGCATGGAGAGTTCTAAATACTTAATACTATATTAAGAGAATCATTTATCTGTTCTAATTCGAACGGTTTTATGGATTTGTCAAGCAAGATTTTAAAGCAATTATGATCACTATTATTTATTTATTTAATCTGTACAATGCATGGCAAGATTGAGTAAGAAGGAAACACCTTTTTCTCCTTTTTTTAACTGAGACATTTGATCAATAGTTAGATTAGGGGGTTTTTCAGTTTCATTCCTATGAAAAACTTATTAGAGACAGTACTACCGATATCACCAAGGATATTAGAAGTTGTACAACAATGTTTGTCTTTTCAACTTTTAAAACCCCTTTCATATAACCTGTTGAAGTACGCCAGCGTATACTTTACCGTCAAAATCTCTTGGAAACCGCATCGTAAAGGTATTCGTCTTTTACGAATGAGAAAATTTTACCTTTCAGTAGGTTGTTTATGTTAAACATGGCTGTAGAATCTTCAAGTTCGGGTTTTGATTTTGCAGTTATGTCTATTTTGTTATCTTTTTCATCAAAGAAAACTTTGACCATGGCTTCACCTCTTAATCTTTCACAGATCTTTCTGTAAGATTAACATCAGGAGTGCGAAAGTCTATCTGGGATAATCCAAATTCTTTTGTGTACATTTCGTAATATGACATGATTAATTCTATCAGTTTATCTCTACTTTTTGTGCAAAGGTACCAACAATTGTTTTGCTTTTTAAAAGTGTTTAAACTATAACTTTTGGTTTTCCGTTTCAGCTTCTATTTTCTCCTTTATGTTTGTGCTACAGATAAAGAGTAATGATCTTCCAGCTTTTTGAAGCGTAAGAAATTTAAATTTTCCCAATAAGAGTAATGATAAGTCAGGAAAGGAATATAAAAATCGGTGCAATGAAAACAGACCACATCCCAAGTTTCATACTTCACAACTTTATAAGGATTTTAATGAAATAAAATCGGTGAGGATTTTTATAACCTTGGCGCTAGTTTTTTTCTCGTATTTTATCATTAAGTTGGGTATTTTAATGAGAAAAAAGCATAGACTTTTTCTATAGTGTCTAAAAATAAAAAATACTGCCTGAGGCGATATGCTCAGGCAGTATTTTCCTCATCAGGTTATTCGTTTTCTGTTATCTTCTTCATTTCTTGTAAAACAAATGGATATAGTTCATCTATTAGTTTTTTAACTTGTTCTGAGTTCTTTGTTCTCCAGTCACGTTCAAGTATATCGGCAATTAATCTTGTATCTTGATTTAAGAATGCTTCAAGTGCTTGTTTAGCAAGTAAAGTGCGAGGTTTTATATACCAATTGATAACTCTTTCAGGAAGTTCTGTTTTTTCATATTCAAATTTTTCGCCATTTATCCAAGCGCATATTTCTACTGCAATATCATCATCAATACCTTTTATTTTCCCTTTGTTTAGAACATTAACGACAAATCTTCTTCTTGTTCCATTAACTATACTATCTATAAAAGGTACGTGTTGCTCACCACTTAATTTACTACTATCAAGTAATTCATCAACCATACTTTTCCACTCTTCGCTCAACCCTGGAATATTATTTACTGAATTTTTTATGTTTTCGAATTTTACTCCATCTTCTATGGCTCGGGCAAATTGTGAGATTATATCTACAACAGCATTTAATTGTGTGACATACCATTTCCAACCAAGTTCTGAGTCCGCTCCTCCCCAGGGTTCACCATACCATTTTATTTTCGTTTCGAGGTTTCTGTGATATTTCCATGTAGAGTTTCTCACTGTATCACCTATAGGGAATAGACCATAGAATTCATACATGTCCCACGCCACAGGAGCAAGCTGATCTTCGAAAGGTGTTGATGGCTTGTGTTTTGCTTTGTTTCTATTTTTTTCGATCTCCGGATAAAGATCTTTACCATCCTTTGTTGTGAATTTTGTAAGCCAAATTCCATGGTTTACACCTGCTACTTGCCATTCATATTCTTTAATACCTATAAGCTCTGCAATGTTTTCAACGCTATAGTGTCCGTGGCAAAAACCTACCATTTTCACAGAAGTTTGTGTTGATACAAGAGTTGTTCCCTCGAGTACAGGATTCGCCGCTTGGAGATACCACGCATTTGGTGAAAGTTTTTCAATAGTTCTCGCAATCTTCAAAAATAATGAAAATTGATTCCAGTTTGTTAAATTAAGATAGTCTGATACAAAATTGTAATTCTGGGCGTCTATACCCCTGTAGTAACCGTGTTTTTCACCGATTTCTCTTACTTTATCAAGGTAGCTGTGTCCGCCTGCCATAGCAGTGTTAATTACAAAATCAGCACCTTCAATTGCTTTGCTTAATTCTTTTGTTGTTTCTATTTTCAAATTTGCTTCGAAAACCCTTGAGAGTTCATTAGCAAGGATATAAACATTTCTTAACCTATTTTCATCGATATCCATTAATACAACGTGTGAGCCATTAAGTTTCTGGATTTTGCATAAGTCTGAGATGATTCTCATAGAAAAAACTGCACTACCAGCACCAACTATTCCTATCTTTAAATTGTCCACTAAATTTCCCCCTTTCTGAGAAAATGTCTAAAGCAATTATATCAGATTTTTTATGATGACTTACACCACTCCATAACTTCGTCAACACTTATTGTAGCAAGAGCTATATAGTTGTCTGCAGCGCCGTAGTAAACGTAATATTGACCTTTGTATTCAACCATTGCATCGCTGAACACAACGTTAGGTACACCACCGAAGACTTCCCATTCTTCTTCTGGTTCAAGTATCGGACTTTCGCTTCTTTTCAACACTTTTGTTGGATCTTTCAAATCAAGCAACAAGAATCCAAGTCTGTATATAGGTCTTGGTGCATCTTCAACACCGTGATAAAGTAAGAGCCAACCATATGGTGTTTTTATTGGCGGAGCACCAGCCCCTATTTTAAGGTTATCCCAGTAACCTTGTCTTGGACCTGCAATTTTTACATATTCGCCCCAGTTAACTAAGTCATCAGAGTATGCAAACCATATATCAGGGGGAAATCTGTGGATCATAACATACTTACCATTTATTTTTTCTGGAAATAAAGCGGCATCTTTGTTGTCAATTTCGTCTTTTATCACTATTCCATATCTTTCCCACGTAATGAAATTCTTGGTCGATGCCATCGCAACTCTTGGACCTTTTGGAGAATATGCAGTATAGAGCATATAATATTTATCACCTATCTTTGTAATCCTGGGATCTTCCACACCGTATAATTCATCTTGAGAAGCTGGTGAGAAAACAGGCTTTTCCAGTCGATTGAAGTGTACACCATCTGTACTTACGGCGTAGCCAATCCTTGAAACCATATCTTGACCTTGCGCCCTGTAAAGTAAATGAAATAACTCTCCATCGTAAACTACCGCACAATTAAAAACAAACTTATCTTCCCAAATATGCCCAGAAACAGGTGCAAGTAAAGGATTTAGTGGATGTCTCCTAAGCTTTAACTCCATGCACAAACTCCTCCTTCCTATTTTAATGACATTGATATGCCTTGTAAGAAATACTCTCTTAACACAAGAAAGATTAAAACCATAGGGATAGTTTGTATAACAGCACCAGCTAACACAGGTCCAACATAACTTGCATACTCATGGTTAAATGATGCAAGTAGGACTGAAAGTGGCATTCTGTCGTAATCTTTCATTACCATAAGTGGCCATAAGAAATTATCCCAAGTACCAATAAAGGTAAACATCCCAACTATTGAAGCCGTTGATTTACTTAATGGTACCATTATTCTAAAGATGATCCAAAAATTGTTTGCTCCATCTATTTTTGCTGCATCTATGTAATCTTTTGGTATAGTTTTGAAAGCTTGTGCGAACATGAATATGCCCCAAGAACTTGTCAAAGATGGAACTATAAGTGCTTGATAAGTATTTAGCCATCCAAGGTTTCTTATTAGAATAAACATCGGTATCATGAACATAAATCCTGGGAAAAGCATCTGATAAATCAAGAAATTGAAAAGATATTTACCTGCTTTAAAATCTATTTTTGATACGACATATCCTAATATAGCTGATGTGACTACGACAGAGAAAGTAACTGTCGATGTAACAAAAAGACTATTTAGAAAAGCTCTAACAAACGGTCTGTGGAATTTGTTCGCCATAAAGAAAATGAATTCATAGTGTTCAAGCGTAAGTTTTTTCGGTAAAAATGTTGTATATATATCCTCGGCTGGTTTGAACGATGATAAGACAAGCCACAAATATGGATAAATCCAAACTAAAGCGAGACCTAATAGTACAAATGTGACAATTAATGAAATAATTCGTTCTTTCTTCATACGAAAACCACTTCTTTCTCAAAAATTTTTCTTATAAGCATCACGAGTCCATAACTTACTAACGCAGTTACTATAGCTACAGTTGTTGCGTAAGATGGATCAATTCGCTTGAACGCCGTATCGTACATGTAAATCAAGAAGGTAGTCGTTCTTTGCATAGGTCCTCCACCAGTAATCATGTATGGCTCGGTAAAGATACCAAATGTAAGTGTAACAGCAAGAACAGTAACTGTTATTAACGATGGATTGAGTAACGGCAATGTAATTTTCCAAAATATAGTTCTCTTGTTAGCTCCATCAAGCTGGGCTGCTTCATAAATTGATTGAGGTATAGAAAGAAGACCAGCATAAATGATTAGTCCATAGTATCCTATGAATTTCCAGGTTATAATCAAGCATATTGAAAAAACTGCCAGCTGAGGATTACTAAACCACGGTATTGTGAAACCAAATAAAGCATCTACAAGCCTGTTTATTGGTCCATTTACAGAGAACAAATTTGAAAATAGTAGTGAATAAGCAACTCCTGATGAAACATTCGCAACAAGAAAACTGAGCATGATAAATGTTTTACCAAATCTTACTTTTGTCAGTGCTATGGCGAAAAGTAGTGAAGCAAATAATACCATCGGTATTAGGTACGCAAGGAAGTTCAAAGTGTTAAGGGCTATCCGTATGACTAAGCTATCGGTAAATATACGAAAGAAGTTATTTAAAAATACAAATTTTGGTTCTGAAAAGTAGTTCCACTTTGTAAATGCCAAGACTACCATCCAAATAAACGGATAGCCCCAAAAAATAGCAGTGTAAGCTAAGTAAGGAAATATAACAGAATAACCAAACATTCTTTCTTTCTTTCCAAGTTTTGAACAATTTGACATGTTTTCACGTCCAATCTACGTTGATAAATGAGTTCCTAGAAAAGCAATTTGTTTATTTCTTTCACCGCCTTGTCAAGGATGTCAAGAGGTTTACCTCTCAAATACATTAAGGGTTCTATGAGTTGTGTTGTCATAGCTTGTTGAATATCGATAGTTTTGTCTATTAAAGCTGGAGGTACTGCATATGGAACAAATTCGCAATATGCTTTGAAAAATTTGTCCTCCATGTATTTTGAAAATAGAGGATTTGTAGTTAAGTCTTCTCTTGCAGGAGGCATTTTGGTCTTTTCTATCCATAATGCATCGTTCTGTGCGTTAGAGAATACCCAAGATATGAATTCAAAAGCTTCTTTTTTGTACTTTGACGTTGAATAAATGACTAATCCCTTTGAGTCAGCGAAAGTGTAAATTGGTTTATCCTTCGGATAGTTATCAGGAACAGGTGGAGCAGAGAACCAAATTTCAGGTACAACCTTTGGGAATGTTTCTTTCGCCCAATTAACTTCCCAAGGACCTGTAATTTTGCCAAGTATTACTCCTTTGTAAAATGGGTTATCTCCTAGTTCCACAGCAGTGTATTTCTTTTCAAACATTGTATAGATGAACTGCACTATCTGTTTTCCGAAATCATCACCAAAATTGACCCTTCTTTTTGATACATCAATATATGGCTTACCTCCAGAAGCGGCATAGTAATAAGTGATAAAATCGAACCATCTGTCCCACCAGTTTCGTCCCACAACTACTTGCATTGTGAATTTTGTCTTACCATCTGCAAATTTCTTACTAAGCTCGTAAATATCACTGTAAGTTCTCGGTGGGTTGTTGTAACCAAGTTTCTTAAGTAAGTCTCCTCTCCACCAAAATAGCATAGGATTGGAATAAATTGGGAAAACATAGTACCTGCCTTTGATTTTCCAACCTTCAATAATATTTTTCATTTTTCTTGTTTCCACAAGTTTTTGAAAATCTGCTCCAAAGCTATCCAACGGATAAATAGCTCCAATATCCGCAAGCTGAGCCGCAAAACCACTGAATATGTTTTCCGAAAAGTCTGGAGCATTTCCAGCTGCAATAGCTGTAAGTATAGCTTCTTCAGAACTACCAGCAGCAGGTATAGTTTGCACCTTAATTTGTATATCCGGTCTCATCTTGTTCCATTGTGTCACGACGGTTTTCCAAAACTCTTCCTGTAATGGATTTGGAGCGGTCCAAAAAACAAGTTCAACAGCCAAAGCCAATCCTACTAACATACCAAACACCAAAACTGTCAAAACTTTTCTCATAACAATCCCTCCTCTTCAGATAGAGTCGAATCAATTATTTAGAAGAATTTCTCTTTACAAAAAGTGTATACAAACATTGCTTATACGGATGTAAACTCTGACCAGTTAGTAATTCATACATTCTTTTCACAGCATTCATTCCAAGCTCAGATTTTTGCACACGAAATGTTGATAATCCTTCCCTTTCAGCAGCTGGTATGTCATCGAAACCTATTACACTAATATCCTCAGGAACTTTGTATTCCCATTCTCTCAATTTTTTGAGAGTTCTAATAGCAATAACATCGTTAGAACATATAATTGCCTCTGGTATCCAATCTCTCAATACTTTTCTTAGAACGTTATCAACATCCTCGTGTAGATCATCGTATTCGTACGTAATTGGCAACTTTCCAAATCTTGACATCGCACTCACATATCCGTTATATCTATCCCTAAACCCGTAATATTTTAAAGGTCCATGTAAATGAACAATTCTGTTGAAACCTTTGTGTATGAGTTCTTTTGTAATAAAGAACACCCCATCGTAACCATCACTCACTATGCTATTAACCCTCAAACCATCTATATAATGATCCACAAGCACAACTTTTGCTTTAGAACTTAGCTTAGTTATCTGCTCTTCCGTTGCATCGCTTCCAACAATTATGTATCCATCGTGGTGAATTTTAAAGTCCCATTCATCTAACAACATTAACTCAACCGAAATTTTGTACATGACCGAAGCATTTTCTATGGCTTCTAGTATAATCTTGTAAAAAATACCAATTTCCGTTGGAAGTATTTCTTGTATTCTTCTACTTATAATTACCCCAACTTCAAAGCTTCTTTTTCTTGCAAGTGCCTGTGCAGAAAAATGCGGTTTGTAACCAAGTTCTTTAATTGCTTTAAGTACTTTGAGTTCCGTTTCTTCAGAAACGTATCCCGTTCCATTTAATACCCTTGAAACCGTAGCAATCGAAACTCCTGCTTTCAAAGCAACATCTTCTATCGAAACCATATTCTTCACTCCTTATTAGTGTAAGTCCCTGAATCAAATTTCCATTTGGAACAACAACTTTTTAACATTATAAGAAAACGCTTACACATCGAAGATATTATACAATTTCGAATTTTAGGTTCCAAGTGATAGAAAATAAAGAAAAATAAAATAAATATTTGTAACATGTTGTTTTATTTGTTTAATTATTGTTATTTTAAATTTCTTGAAGAAAATGGACAAATACGAGATTAAATTATCACGTTAGAGATGGGTATAATACCATGTAGATATGTAAGCGTTTACTTATCCCTATTTCCACCATATTAGAGGGAGGTGTGTTGAGATGAAAAGGTTATTTGTGATGTTTGGAGTTTTGTGTACGTTGCTTGGTTTTGCTGCAACTGTTTCTATTCCGGTGGTAGCTGGAAACGTAGAGGTTCCGGTAGTATTACAGATGGGAAAGTTGGTTGACATCTTACCAGAGAATTTTGAACCAGATTGGACAAGTTTGAAGGTACTAATTGACAACAAAGAGGTGCCCTACCAGATTGATGATGTAGATGGGAACAAACGAGTTTCAGCACCAGATTACTTAGTTTTTATAGCCAAAGGTAACGGCAGAATACAAGTATCGGATCAAGCAGCTAAAGCCACTGTTTATCCAAGAGCATTTACCTTAACGAAGGCAGAAAAGGGTTGGACGATAAGGACAACTGATAACACTCTAGAAGTATTTGTAAATGAAAAAGGAATAGCGAGGATTACCCAATTTGGCGACGTTAAGGCAAATTTAGTTGACGAAATTGGAATTGCGAGGATAGCCGGTTGGTCAAGATCAACTTACTATGTCGACGGTAGCATTGGGAATCAACATGATGAAGAAACGTCATCCGGATTGAGGGTTGTAGATTTAAAGATATTTGATCCAGGACCTGTAGCTATTGGAATAAAAGTGCTTCTTCAATCTGAAAGATTTTTTGGATTGTTCCAAGATTTACTCGTATACGTATTTAGAAACGGTGATATATACGTCGACAACAATTTCTTGTTCTATAATTATGCTGATATTATGAAATTACAAACAATGATCACAAAACCAATTATACCTGCATTCGACGATACCGTACATATATTACCCGTGTTTAGAAGATTAGCTTGGGCAGATCAACTTGGTATAACACCTTATGAATATTGGCTCGAGAGAAATGCAATAAGAATGGTAAACAACATACCATATGTCGTCTTTCCTGCTGGACAGAGTATGAAACCACCATTCTGGGGTGCAACATATATATTTGCTTCAGCTGAAAGGTGGAGAAGCAATTATTCAGCAAAGGGAAGAGTTGGTATTGCCGAAATATTCCCGACAATTCCTCTTCTAAAAGCAGATTATGCAAAATGGCTAGAAGGAGATACCTGGGTTTACGAAAGTCTTGAGTTTAGAACAGGTATATTCAAGTGGGTCGCTGACGAATTCAATGCTTATCCAGCTACGGAAAATGTTTATCCAGTCTGGGGAACGAAGAAGGAAGCCATGCCAAACAGATACAAAGCAGGTGATAAGGTAGAACACACTATACTTTACACTTTATATAGGGCTAATACTGTCGAAGATGCGATAAAGTTTATCGAAGAAAAGAGTAAGTCTTTCAGATCACTTAAGATAGGTGAATAATGTCTTTCTTCGGGTCAGGCGAAAGCCTGACCTTATATTTCGTTATGAAGGCTGGTGAGAATAGTGAATATTAAAAGATTAATTGTGATTTTTGGAGTGATTGTTTTTATGATTACCAAAGGCTTTTGTGATCTTACTTCAAGTTTTAATGTTTCCCATCTTGAGAAGTTATCTGAATGGTTTTTGCTTGAAGGAGAGTTGGTGAAAGGATATTGGGTTTACGCAGAAAACAAGGGCAATACATTTATCCCTGTCGGTGCAATTAACGAGGGAGATTTTTGTGTTGATGATGTGGCAAGAGTTGTATTACTTTATTCAGAGGCTTATGAACTCACAAAAGATCCTCGGTATTTGTCACTGGCATTGGATTCGGCAAAGTTTGTCTTGAAAATGCAAGCAAGTGACGGAGAATTTTACAACTTTGCTTACAAGGATGGAACGATTAATAGATACGGTATTACGAGTATGAAATCTTCTGGTTGGTGGGCTCTACGTGCCTTTTGGGGACTTTCAAAACTTGCGAAGTTTACAGATCAACAAGATATACACAGAGCTATTGTAAGGGCGTACAACGCAATTAAAAAGAAACCGCCAAATTCAGCCGATCAGCTTGCTTTGTTCGTCTTGGGATTATGCAATTATTACGATGTTTATAAATCAGAAGATGTTCTAAGAGATATAAGTAGATACACTGAAAATTTGCTTGAGTATGAAGTAAAAAGTTTGGATATTCTAAGGGGTTTTTTCTCTGTCCACAAGGATCGACTTTTATGGAACGGTTGGGGAAATCATTATGCAGAGGCTCTGATTCGCGCTTACAAGGTTACGGGTAACACCAAATTTTTGTCAGTCGCGGAAAGATCAATAATTCACCAGTCCTCTATACTCGTTTCAACAGGATTGATATATTCAATTGAGAATTACTTTAAAATGTATCCAGAACTTGCTTATGCCTTAGAATGTGTTACTATTCCTTTGGTAGAATTATATGATTTAATCAAGCAAGAAAAGTACGCTATATTATCTTCCTTAATGATCTCATGGCTTTTTGGAGGAAACAGGCTTGGAGTTAAGATGTTGGGTGAAAATGGTGAGGGTTTCGATGGTCTAGAATATATGCATTACAATAGAAACGCAGGTGCTGAATCAACAATATGTAGTTTGAGAACGGTGCTGTACGGTACAAAGTTACCCAAGTCTTATCAGTCGTTGGCAAAGAATCCGGAAATAATCGGAAGATCTGGTTTAAACGTGCTTGAAGCTGAATCTTTTGACGTAGGAATATCTTCAGTTAAGTTACTAACTGGGGATTATGGTTCGGGTGCAAGTTTACAAATAGATGGAAGAGGTAGAATAAGAAAAGCGGATGTTGATAGTGAAATTTACCTTGTACTTTTAGCTGGTAATTTCTCAAACACGGCAATAACAGTAAGTGGTAAAACAAGCGTAAGAAGGGATTTAACTGGCAAAGGGATTTTTGAAATTGGTTTTGTTGAAGTTAGTGATAGTATATCGATTTCCAATTCGAATAGTTGCATTATAGACCAGATTGTTCTCATTCCATCTAAGATAGGAATCTCCTATGGTAAAGAAAACCCAAAGACTTTCATCTACGATACAAATTCCAGAAATTTCATAATCCAAAATGGACAACTTTTTAAGACAAAAGGTAAAGTTTTTTCCTTCGAATCAGTAGTAACACTTGAAAACTTGGAAAATTTTGGAATGATAAACTTGAGCGAATTTTTCAACAACGATGGTTTTGGAACACCAAAGACACCTGGAAATTTTGATAATTTAGGCAGTGTGTTAGGTGCTTATCTTCCGCAAAACGAGATTGACGAAGGGGTCATATACGTTAATAATGTACCATTTTATTTAAAAGTTAACGGTTTGGACAATGTAAGATGCGATCGACAAGTAATAGTTTTCCCTGAAGAAATGCAAATAAGAAAAATACATATTCTTGCCGCAGCTAATCATGGCGATTACGACGTAGATTTAATTTTGAATGATATCTACTATAGTTTTAAGGTTAAGGATTGGTGCAATTTTCCTGATGGTATAATATTTGATTACAGATACATATCTTCTGGAGAAAAACAATATATAAAATGTGGTATAAGTGTATATACAGTAGAAGTTAATAAAAAAATCAAGAAGATAACCTTGCCACAGCAAATCAACACACATATCTTTGCTATTACTGTAGAAAAATAGCTTGTGAAAAGAGATCAAAAACACTGGCTTTAGCCAGTGTTTTTTTGTTTTCTTAAGTTAGTTTTGAAAATGTTCCAAGACGTGTTTGCAAAAAATTAGAAAAATGTGAGAAAATATATTGTAGTCGTTCAACAATCCTTTAAAAGGGGGGAGTAGTATGCGTATGGTAAGACTGACAGCAGTGATTTTTTGTATTTTATCCATTATCTCGTTTGCAGCCATAAAAGTTGAAGGTAACAGGATTGTTTTCACATTCAGCTATCCTCAAGCAACTACAGTGCATTTGGCTGGGACATTCAATAATTGGTCAACGACAGCTAATCCTATGAAAAAACAAGGAGATCTATGGATAACCGAACTCGAACT
Source organism: Fervidobacterium sp. (assembly GCA_026419195.1). Taxonomy (NCBI): domain Bacteria; kingdom Thermotogati; phylum Thermotogota; class Thermotogae; order Thermotogales; family Fervidobacteriaceae; genus Fervidobacterium; species Fervidobacterium sp. The sequence continues at coordinate 49,021 of JANZZV010000010.1, read as the reverse complement.
TAAGCCTGGAACGTATCAATATAAGTTTGTGATCGATGGTGGTAAAGTATGGAGAGAAGACCCAGATGCACCAGGTTACACAGACGACGGATTTGGGGGAAAAAATGGTGTTTTTACACTTGCTCAGAAAGACGGAAAACTTGTCATACTTGCACCAGCTGCGGAGATAAAAGAAAAAGTTGAAATCAACACACAAAGGCAGGAAAACTTCTCTGTTGAGGATAACAATTACGTAGTTATCAAATTTTACAAACCAGGGGCAAAATATGTATTCATAGCTGGATCGTTCAACAACTGGAGTATGAGTGATACAGAATGTTATAGTTCAGGTGGTGGATGGTGGGAAGCTGTTCTTGAATTATCAGTTGGTGTTTACCAGTACAAATTTGTTGTTGATGGAAAGGATTGGGTAGTTGATCCAAACGCCCCAGCATATGTGGATGACGGTTTTGGAGGAAAAAATGGTGTTTTTGAAGTTTGGAAAGAAGATGGCAAACTCAAAGTTGGCGCTCCGAGAATTCAAAAACAAGAACCACAACAAGTTGAACTACCAAAAGAGAACATAATAAGAGCTATTCAATACGAGATCGACGGAAAACTTTCCGAGGCTGAAAAAGCAACGGCAAGTTACAGTGGAAAAGTAATAAAAGCTGCATACATTTCAAGAACATCTACAACTGCGTACGTTGCTATAGTTCTTGAAAAAGCAGCCAAAGATTATGTTGGTCAAAATGTGCTTTTTGAAGTTTATACCGATGCACCTAGAATGCTAGCATCAAACAAAAAGACTTTCAACAATACTACGCTTAGCAAGCCTGTAGGTTTCAGATTTTCTATAAACATGAGGACTTGGCAAGCAAGAAAACGCGGTACATTTTTTGCAGCTGCTGGAGATGATTCCTGGATTCTTCAAGCTAACACTTTTAAAGCAGCTGTCGATGACATAGTTGAACTTGAGATCCCATACGATATACTTGGAGTAAAAAGTGGAGAGTCGTTCAATTTGTACGTTGTGTGTTCGATTGAAGGCAAAGACGAGATAGTACCTCAAGATGGTGTAGTTATAAAAGCGCCAACCATGCTTTCCGGTAATGTAATAGCAAAGTTTGTAGACAAAATCGGTGATGATTACGGATTTGGAACATACACGTATCCAAAAGATCCTGCATTTGCTCCATACAAGGGACTGTGGGATATTACCGAAGTTACTGTACTTGAAAATGATGAAGCTTTCGTTTTCAGCATAAAATTCGCTGAAATGACAAATCCATGGGCATCGCCAAAAGGATTTTCACATCAGTTAATAAACATCTACCTTGATACAAAAGAAGGAGGAAAGGTATCAACTTACAAAGAAGGTGCTCGGGTACAATTCAAAGATCCATGGGATTACTTTATAAAAGTTGCCGGTTGGCCAGATGATAGAATAGTTTTCGCCACTGCAGATGGTAAACAAATACAAGAAGCAATAACATACGAGGCAGATCCGGCTGATAAAGTAATACACATAGTAGTCTTTAAAAAATACATCGAAGTGAAAAGAGGTATAAAAGCGTACATATTGTCGCTTAGTCAAGATGGGTACGGCACAGATCATATAAGACCTATCTCAAAAGATTCTACTCAATGGACACTTGGAGGATATCCCGCTGATTCTAAGGATTTCGCTCCGTTCGTGCTCGATATAATCGTCCCAGAAGGATACACCCAAGAACAATTACTTAAATCATACGTACCGGGTCAATCCTATGCCACCTTGATTCCTGTGGTGATTAAATAACCTGTCAATGCTTACCAGCATCTTGGCTGGTAAGTTTTTCAATTAATGAAAGGGGAGATAGAGTTGGAAAGGTTTCCTAAGATGAGAAGAAAAGATAGAGAAGCGTCTAAACAAAAAGCTTTTGAAATACTCTCTTCGGCAGATTACGGTGTTTTGTCAACATTTAACGGTGAGTATCCTTATGGAGTACCTGTGAATTACGTTTTTTGTGATGATTTTATTTACATCCACTCAGCCCCTGAAGGACATAAATTGGAAAACATAAAAAAATTTCCCAATGTTTGCTTTACAGTGGTAAAATATTGCAAAGTTTTACCTGATGAATTGTCAACAGCTTACGAAAGTGCTATTGTTTTTGGAAAAGCACATATTGTGGAATCAGAAGAAGAAAAAAGGGAAGCACTCGAAAAAATAGGTATCAAATACTCAAAAAATTTGGATAAGATACAAAAAGAAATTCAGGAGAATATCGACAAGACTTGCATCATAAAAATCAAAATAGAACACATAAGTGCAAAAACGAGAAAAGAATAGAAAAATTTTAAGTTTACTAAAGGATCTAAGATTTTGGTAAACTAATAAAAAACTGAAAACCTATATATACCTGTTTTTTATTCAAAAAATACATTTTCAAATACTTCTTAGGAGGTGACAACATGAAGAGAATAGTAACTATGCTTTTGGCAGTGCTGCTTGTGTATTCATTGACCAATACCACAGCATTTGCGGCAAAGAAAAAGGAAGTTACCAGCGTAGGTGCCATATATGAAATCGACAGTTGGCTTGGTGCAACATATGAACTTTTCCTAAAAGAATACGAGCTCAAAATGCCAAGAAAAATTAAACTGAATTTCACATCATCCGATTCTGAGTTCTATTCCTTTGCCAAGATTAAAGCAGATGTTGGAGCAATTACAATAGAAGGAACTATTATAGTCTCTGGAGGACAAGTGACATCCAAAAATAGGACGGCACTACTAAAAGAATTAATTCGATTAACTTTGATGGAAAACAACAAAGCAAAAGATGCAGACAAAATTATAAGAAATTTCTTCGAAAAGCACAAAATTAAATAGTTTGATAAGCTCAATAGTTTTGCGAAAAATAACATGCCCCCTAAAAGGGGGCACTTTTTTTATCTGAAAATTACAAGTTATAGCTCTTGCAAAAATTACCTTTTTGTAGACAATTGATTGACAGATTTGCAATCAACTTCAGAAAATTTCATTTGAGATGATTAAAGACTAATTATCACTGCTAAGAACTTCGAAACCTGCGACGCCTTGATCTTTAGCTTCAGTTAGTCTCAAAGTAAGTTTTTGCACCTCTTTCCCTAAATTTTGTGCGTAAAGCTGCACAAAAATGCTTGAAACAAAAAACAGCCTATAGGTGATATAATAATATGCGAAAGAGGGTGGAATATGTGAGAGTGATTTTGTTTCTTCAACTCATTGTTTTAACTACTTTAACCTATTCTATGTACTTGCTTCCATCAAATGTATATCTCATCTCTGTGCTTTCTATATTTGTAATTTTCAACACTGTTGGTTTATTTTATTATGTGTTCAGAATGTGGTTTTCAAATATAAAAAATGGGAAGAATTCTGCAAAAATTTTATATACTATTGCTCTTGTATTTTCAGCTCTAAGTGTTGCTTACTTACTAATAAACCTGTTTAAGTTTTGGATAGAAAGATATTCGCAAGATGTGTTGACTTTATTCTTAAACACAGTATTGATAATATTGAGCTTCTTGGTTGTGTCATTTGGGATCGCCTACTTGACATTAAAAAGGGAACTCGAAAATCAACTTTTTGAGAATGAGAAATTAAGAGAAAAACAACTAATCTTCAAACTCGAATCTCTTAAATCAAAATTAAATCCACACTTTTTGTTTAACTCAATTGCAATCGCAATTTCCATGATTGACTTAGATGAAAGCAAAGACAAACTGAAGAATTATTTGTTAAACATAACTGAACTATTAAGAATGAGTATTGATGCACCTGAAGTTTGGAGTGTAAAAGAGGAATTTGAACTTGCGAGCAAATATTTAAACATTCAAAAAGAAAGGTTCAATAATTTTGATTTTAAAATTATAGTTTCCGAAGCATGTTTGAGTAAACAGATACCATCTTTAATCCTCCAGCCTATTATTGAAAACTCTATACTTCACGGTATTTCAAAAATAAAAGAAGATGGACTAATAACTATTTCATGTGAGACGTTGAATGACCAGGGAATTGTTATAGAAGTTAAAGATAATGGTAAGGGTGCTGAGCGTATTTCAAAAGGAACAGGCTTAACTATTGTGGAAGAAAGATTAAATTTATTTTCAAAAAAGTCAAAATTGGAATACTTAAGTAAAATAAATGAAGGAACTTGTGTAAAATTATATTTGGAATAATTTAGAATAACTATCAGATTTTTCAAGCTTTTGATAGAAAGGGTGGACAAAATGACTTGTATAATAATCGAGGATGAGAAACTTATCGCACTTTCACTTGAAAAAATGCTCAAAGATGAGGGACTTACGGTGCTTGGAATATCGTCTGATATCGAAGAAAGTGTGGAGCTAATCGATCGGCTAAAGCCTGATATCATTTTCTTAGACATAAATCTTGGCAAAGCAAATGGTTTTGAGATATTAAGAAGGATATCTCACAATCCATACATCATCTTTACAACTGCTTATTCAGAATATGCTGTAAAAGCCTTTGAAGAGAATGCAATTGATTATATATTAAAACCTATAAAGAAAGAGCGACTAAGAATGGCAATAGAAAAAGTTATAAAAGCAAAAGAGCAAAATCAGTTAAAGCAAACTTCGGAATTTTTAGACCTTTTCAGAAAACTTTATGTGAAAACTCCACAAAAAATAAATATCGAAACTGCAAATGAAGTTCACTTGGTTGATGTTGATGAGATAATATACCTGAAGTCAGAGGAAAAATATACATTTGTATTTTTGAAAGAAGAAGTTTTAAAAACAAGAGAAGCATTGAAAGATATTGAAACTAAACTTCCACAGGACAAACTCATTAGGGTTCATAAATCATACATAATATCTTTAAAGTACATAAGAAAGATAATCAAGAACTACTTTGGAGGGATGGCAGTCGAAATGACAAATGGAGATATAATTCCCGTTGGTCGAAATTACAAAGAACACCTAAAAAATACAATAGGTCTTTAGCTATCGTTCTTTTGACCTACCTTGGAAAAACACGAATATAACCAACCATCTTGCCATTAACTAAATTTGTACCCGTCAGGAATACAAATTCGTCGTCCAAACAAGTTGAAAGAAACGAACCGTACAAAGATTGTATTGGGTATTCTATAAGTACTGGCTGTGAATTTTCCAAACCGGAAGGAAGAATTAACTGACCATGCCATAGTTGTTTAGTCCCAGTATCTTTGTAGCCGGAGAATGCGATAGTTACTTTTTCTTCATCATCTTGAATTACTTTTAGAGAATTAATCCTTGTATTTTCAGAAAATACCTTCATGTAATCAACTCTACCAAGTTTTGATATCTTTGCAACAAACGATTTTTCTTTACCATCTTCGTAAACATAACCACCTACAAAAATTCCACTTTTCGAAATACATATATCCAAGGGAAATATACTCCTCAAATTCAAGAATGCACATTCCCAAAGTTTCTGCCCTTCCGAATTATATGCTATTGTGTAACCATCATATCTGACACCATCTGTAAAGGAATTTGAAAAACCAGTTACTACTATGATGTCGTTTTCCGGATCATAATCAGCGCTGGAAGCTTTGTCCCATCTTGTTCCGCCAAAACTTTTACTCCAGATCAAATCTCCCACATCGTTCACTTTTACTATCCAATAATCATGTCCACCAAAGTTTTCAAATACATCTCCACCTTTCATGGAGTTATCACCGATAAAAACATAACCACCTTTTACTTTTAAGATCTTATAAGCTCTGTCCCAATCTGGGCCTCCGTATACTTTACTCCAAAGTGTGTTTCCACCTGAATCTATAAGTACAAGCAGCGCATCATATCTACCTCTCACACCAAATTCTTTGGACGATGTTACACCGAGTACTAGATAATTGTCCCCATTTTTTAAAATATCAAATCCCCATTCATCACCACTACCTCCAAATTCTCTTCTCCATTTTTCTTTTCCTTCATTGTCAAGCGAAACAATAACAATCTGATACTTTTCAGAAGAGTTTTTCAGAAAACTTCCAACAGCCAATATCTGATTATCATCTCTAATAACTTTGTTAAACCTTGTTTCATAACCGTACAGTAGTGAAATTTCACTTTTGAAAAATTTTCCTTTGTTGCTCTCCGCGTTTGCAAACAACTGCTGTGGCCTAATAAAAAACAAGTATATGCTAAACCATGTTAGATTGATTAGTAACAAAGAAAGAAGTATTATCATGGTTTTTTTTGGCAATCTTGATTTGTTCTTCTTTAGCTTCTTACTATCAATTCTCAAATTTTCACACCTCTCTCTTTTGCTATTTCTTTCAGTAACTCCCTTTCCCTATGTGATACCCGTTTTGGAATCCTTACAATTATATTTGCAACAAGGTTTCCTCTTTTTCCTGTTTTTATATTTGGGAATCCCTTCCCACGAACAATCAGCTTTTCGTTAGGCTGTGTACCTGCTGGGATTTCCACATCCACTATTTCACCACTTGGTAAGTTGACTGTAACATTTCCACCCAATATTGCTGTCACATATTCGACTGGCACATCAATTATTATATCATCACCATCCCGTACATAGTCATATGTTTTTCTAACATTTACGTGGATATATAAATCACCATGCTCTCCTCCGTTAATTCCTGAGTTTCCTTTTCTTGGAATGCGTAAAACAGTACCGTTTTCAACCCCTGCAGGAATATTAACAGTTGTTGTTATCCGTTTACGTATTCTTCCGTTACCTCTGCAAACATGACATATTTCTCCGGGTACATTGCCGCGACCACCGCATACATCACAAGTGTATTGATTGATGAATACACCAAATGGTGTACGTCTTTCTTCTCTCACAACACCTGTACCGTGACATTTGGAGCACGTAACCCATCTACTACCTGGTTCCACTCCCTCACCATGACAATTTTCACATTCTGCGTACACGTCGTATTCAACGGAGATCTCCTTCCCAGTAAAGACGTCCTTTTCATTAATTGTAACCTCCAAATTAACATCTTCACCACGTTTTGGGACTTTTCTTGCGCTTCTTTGTGATGTTGATTGTGTCCTTTGACCACCGAAAAATATATTGAAAATATCATCATTTAAAAAATCTCTGAATATATCCTCAAAACCAAAGCCAGTATTATTTTGCTCGTATGCATATGGAGTACCCTCTCCAACGTATCCAAATTTGTCATACATTGCACGCTTTTGAGGGTCAGATAAAACCTCATATGCCTCCTGTATTTCCTTGAATTTTTGCTCTGCAATTCTTTTTTTGTCATCTGGATGTTTATCAGGATGCCATTCTTTTATAAGCTTTTTGTAAGCTGCCTTTATCTCTTCATCACTTGCATTACGTGGTACCCCGAGAATTTCATAATAATCTTTTTTTGCCATTTAAATCACCTCAACTCTCATCCAAAAACTTACGAACACTGGTCTCGATTATTCTTGCTCTTCTTTTGGTTCTTTTGGTTCTGATTTTCTTGGCTTTACTGCAACCTTAACTTTAGCTGGTTTTATAACTTGACCGTTGTACACATAACCTTCTTCTATGACTTCTAATATTGTATATTCTTCCACATCTTCCCTCTCTTCTCTCTCCATAGCTTCATGTGTGAAAGGATCAAATTTTCCATTCGTGTCTATAGACCTCAGTCCTTCATTTTCAAGTAATTTTACGAATTTTTCAAATATTTTCTTGGTGCCATTGTAAAATTCCTCAAGATCTTTAGATTTTTCAAAATAATTGAACGCCCTTTTAAGATCATCAATTACCGGAATTAACATCTTAAGCATTCTCAAAGCAGTGTTTTTTGAAACTTCTTTTAATTGCCTTTCACTATCCATTTTATAATTTTCGTACATAGCCTTTATAACCCTGGCAGCGTTTTGGATCTCTCTTAACTGGTTCTCCAGTTCTGTTATACGCTCCCTTAACTTTTTATTCTCCTCTTCATACTGATTTGCTTCTTGTTGCTGAACAACTGTATTTTCATTATCTTTCTTTTCTTCAGAAAGTTTGTCTTCATTGTTTATCGCTTGTTCTTTTCTTTCTTTTTCAATGTCCATACCAAATCCTCCTTTTCAAAAATTAATTAAATCAACATCAAGACGTTAAATATTCCTTGAAACAACTGTGAAATATTCAGTCAGTCTGTTTAACATGTATTCAAAACTATCAATTATTTGATCATATTTTCCAAATTTGTCAAATATCAGAGCCACCCTACCTATAACCTTTTTTTCTACATAAAAATCTCCCAACATGACCGAAAAATCATCCAGAAATCTTAAACCATGTTCTTTTCCAACGTATATATCACTTTTTAGCTCAAAAACATCCTTGTAAAATGTTTCACCTGTTACATATCCAAGAACACTTTGTAGTTTCTTAAGATTCATCCTGTCATTTGAAAGTAAGTTGTAAAGTCCATCTGTTATGTAATCCTCGTAGCTTTCCATCGAAAGTCGTTCAGTAATTTCCAGAAAACTTTTGTCTGTTGTTGAAAAATCAATTTCCTTGAAATTGTTAACTCTAAACATTATCTCACGAAGGCGAACTTTAAATTCATTCAGTGTTAAGCCACTCATAATTTTATTTAGTAACTCCTCAATCTGTTGTATATCCGTGACTTCTCCGTGCTGTAGTGGTATTGATGAACTCAGCCCAAGTGAGGTGATTATATTCGCAATCGAAAAATTCTTGCTTACAGGAGTAACAACAATTCTCCTAATTTGTAGGTTCAAAGGACTGGGCTTTTCAATTACAACCATTCCTTTTGTTGATGAACTCAACAACCTAGCAGCCCCAGTTAGTACTTTTTCCATATCACCTATTGGAAAATTAGCGGCTGCTTCAACGTAAGTGCTTTTAGATTTTATTTCTTCCCTTATCTTTTTCAATTCGTTTACATAAAATCTTAGCCCTTTATCTGTAGGAACTCTACCAGCAGAGGTATGTGGTTGGAAAATATATCCAAATTTCATCAGTCTGTTCATATCATTTCTAATAGTAGCACCTGAACGTTCTATAGTTGCATTTTCAAGTACCCTCTTTGAACTAACAGGGGTTTTCGTGTTTATGTATTCTTGCACTATGCAGTACAATATCTTTTTTTGGCGTTCGGTAATCTCCATATACTTCACCCCTTACCAATAATTATTCTCAAATCAACTCATTTTTTGGCAGACTTATTAGCAAACTCAACTGTAGTTTGCTAAATAATATTATAACAAATCTTTATTTGTTGTCAACCTTTTCACGCTATGCTTTTGTCAAAGAAAAATTGTTTTAATACATCAACGTATGTTGTTGTTGTTTTGTTGCTTAAAAATTACATAAAGTCACTAATATTTTACACAAATTGCAGTAAAAAAAATCACAAGTATCATAAAATCAAATATGTAAGTGTTGGAAACGACTATATTCGAAATGGTTTAATTTTATCTTGATTTTTCAACCGGAGGGATTGTTGTGAATTTATCGGGAAACTTAACAAAGGAATTGATCGATGATTTTAAAAAGGACGTTCTTAAGTCTTTGTTATCGATCATCTTTCTGGTTGATCCTCCAGCACTACTTTTATCTTATTACGTCTTTGCTGGTTTAAAAGATTATCCTGTCTGGGTTATTTTGCTTGGGTATGGAATTATGGCAGCTACCCTAGGTGTTTTTACTATTTTTCTTTCGCGTTTTCTTGCACAAAAAGCACTTATTAATGGAAATTATAATGTTCCTACTGTGCTCTCGGTAGTGCTCTTCTTAATGAATTTTGTTGCAGCAACTTTTATAGGTATATTTGCAAAATTCATCCAACCTTTGCCCGAGGAAACTTTAATTTTAAGACTTTCGGGAGCACTTGCTATAAACGTTAATATCTTGGCAATATTTGTATTTATATATTCCAAATCAAAGTTGTTAAAAGAAACATCTGATGATAGATATACAAAGGTAATGGTACCAATCTCTCTGAAGCTTGTACTTGGTGTTCTTTCCATTTCAATGTGGATTGGTCCCTTGCTTTTAAAGTACTTACTTTCGAAGATGGAACTGCCATCTGAGCTACAAAGGAATTTTGTTATTACCAACGTTGGACTTAACATTATATTGGCGTTTTTTATTATATTTTTGTCAAGACGCATATTAAGTGGCATGCCGAAGATTATAGAAGTTCTTTCTCTCGTTTCAACTGGAAATTTAACGGAGAGTGTAAATATCAAATCTGTAGATGAATTTAGGTACATCTCGGCTAAGATAAATAAAGCTGTTGGTGGTGTCAGAAATGTTTTGAGAGAGACCTTTCAAACTTCAAATTTTTCTGTTGAAGTTCTTTCTGCGTTGACATCAAATTTCAACAACTTTGAAAAAACTGCAAATAAGACGATTAACGCCGTACAAACACAGCAATCCGGTATTGAACGTATTACAAGTTCTATACAAGAGATAACAGCAAATATAGAGCAACTATCAGAACAATCTTATTCACTTGCAGATTTAGCTGTAAAAGTTCAAAGACTTTCAGATGAACTGGATGAAAAATCTAAAGCGAGTATTGAGCAGCTCAAGAGGGTTGAAGAAACAACCTCTGGGTTTGTCAAAGAATATGAGGTATTGGAAAAGGGAATAGCGGAATTAACAGAGGCAACCAAGAACATCAGTAACATAGTGGAAACTGTCCGTTCTATTGCAGAGCAGACTAATTTGCTCGCACTTAATGCCGCAATTGAGGCTGCAAGGGCTGGTGAGGCTGGTAGGGGCTTTGCCGTTGTGGCAGATGAAATAAGAAAACTTTCAGAGGAAACAAAGCGCTCAACAGATACAATTACATCTACAATCAAAGCAGTAGAACAATTTTCTAGAGTTTTGAGCAAGCAGATCGAAAATTTGAGAAATGGTATCATTTCAACAGAAAGTGGATATAAAACATTGTTTGATACCTTCGAATATCTACAAAAAGCAATTTCAGATATTTCAAGTGCCATAAATACATTAGCCGCTCATAGTGAAGAACAGAATGCATCTGCTGAGGAAATGAGAAGTGGTGCGAATGAGATTGTGGTAAATGTCTCCAAAATATCAAGTCAAGGCGAGGAAATCTCGGAAGTAATGCAAAATGTAAGTAAACAATTAGATGGTTTGTCTGAGAAACTAAAAGAAACGATAAATGCTTTCAACAATTTAAAAATATCCCTTGATAAGTTCAAAGTTTAAAACTTTGGCTTCAAAACTAAAAGAAATCCTGCCCAAAAGCAGGATTTCTTTTTTAGTTTGAAATCTTTATCATTTTCAATGTTCCATCGGTAAAGGCAAGAAAGGTTTTGTTATCCAAAATTATTGGATTTAAAAGGATATAAGATGGATGTATTTTCACTTTTTGTTCAATTCTACCACTTAAAGAAACTACTACTAATTCTCCACTTGTGGTTCCAACGACAAATTTGTCACTTGATAATTTCTGGGCAACCGAGCCATAAATAGGTGATCCTACAGGTATTTTTACACGAATTTGTGGAACTTTGGGGTCTAAGATGTAAATGGTACCATCTATGGAAGATACCACAGCTAACTGGTTTATTTTACCCACAGAAGAATATCCTACTTTTAAACCTTTCAACTCCCACTTTTTGCTACCGTTGATGTAGTCAAACGCTTGCAATGTACCCGAAGGATTGGTTACAAGTATCAATTCATTGAATATCTGCGGTGTTGAAGCACCAGCTGTTGTGTAGTTCAAGCCTGTTGGAATTCTTAGAATCAGTTCACCATCTTCGTTTACTACAGTTATGTCTCCTCCCCAAGATGTTTGAAAAAATAAGCCATCTTTGTACATCGCTGGTGCCTGAACAAGACCACCTAAATCATGAGTATTTGTGATAGATAAGTTTGGTAATTTGATTATATGAAGTTTTTTTCCACAACCAACTGCCAGGGATCGCATTCCTACCTTCATCGCAAATATTGGGGCATTTAAATTCACAATGCGGGTAATCTTACCAAATTTTGAATCTATCAAATGAATTTTACCTTCAAGATCACCTACCAATATCGTATTTTTGTAAACTTCTATGTTTGAAACAACTGGACACGAGAGTTTTAACTTCCAAACTAGTTTTCCGTTTGAATCAATACAGATAACATTACCGGAATAATCTACCACATAAATCATATTATCAAAAAATACTGGTTGAGATAAGATACTATTTTCCATTTTATACGAAAGTAATTCATCAAACGCTTGAGAAGACTTAGGTAATTCAGGTAATTTAACAGAATTATATTGTTGATTTTTTGAATTCTTCGATATTGATCTTACCAACTCAAAGTTATAGTGACCAATATTGTCTTTGTTTACCGCTAACTTCCATATGTAGAACTGATTTTTATCCCAACTTAGAATCGTTAGCCATCCATCTTTCGCAGCACCCAAGCTTTGGAACCAAGTTGATTTATAACCTCCATATCTTTGATAACTGTGGAGATGTCCAAAGAACACCAAAAAAACGTTTTCATCTAATAAATTCATTAATTTCCATCCATCATCCGTATAGTTTGATGGCCCACCAAAAGGATGGTGTGATAAAAGAATAATTGTTTTTGATTGTTTTTTGCAATCTTCCAATTGCTCTTTTATCCAACGAATTTGTGGTTCACCAATATGTCCAAATTGTTGAAAATACAGCGAGGTGTCTATTCCTATAAAAGAAATATCTTGTATATCCACTTTGAAATTTTCATAAAGTCCGCCTTCTATGTTTTTTGTTTTCCAAATTCTGTAAGCCCATCTTACATCATGGTTACCAAGAAGAATGTTGTACGGAATCTTAGAGTCAGACAGTAACTTTAAATAATTTTCTAGTTTCTCAAATTCGCTTTCCTTGCCCATTTCGGTTAAATCACCAAGCAAAAAAACATGCAAAGGTTTTAAATCTGTAACAATTTTCAAAACATTTTGAACTGTTTTAGAAGCGTATGGGATGTGCAAGTCGGCTAATAAAACGACAAAACCATCATGCTCAAAAAATGGTGTTGCAATAATATATAAAGAAAACAAAAAAACATACATCATCAAAATTATGATGCTTAATTTGTTCATGTCGTCACTCCCAAGCTTGTCTTTTAAAATGCTATACGAACAAAAATTGTTATTTTTTTATTTGATAAAAACATCTTTTTGGAGAATCTATCTTGCCATCTTTTTTCAATTCTTTCAATATCTTTTCTACGTCCTCTTTTGAGAGACCACTTTTTTCTGCTATGTCACCTGGTCTAAGAGGTTCTTTACTTTCCATTAATACTTTCAGAACAAGTTCTTTTTTCTCCATCAAGCCATACCTCCTTTGAATATTTGAATAAAGGATTTATTCAATCATGAAAGAATCATAAAATTTTACAGCTTTTTAAGTAATAGCATCTAACTTCGTCTCTCATTTTTAGCAATGTGTCCACCACATGTGGGTTATACCATAAACCTCTTAAGCTTTCTATTTCATCGAATGCTTCATTTAGACTTCTTGGTTCTTTATAAGGTCTTTTTGAAACGATTGCATCTAAACTGTCAGTAACGGAAACTATAGCAGCAGGCAAAGGAATTTCTTCACCCTTTAACCCATTTGGATAACCTGTTCCATCCCACTTTTCATGGTGGTAAAGAGCAATATTTGCCGCATAATTAAGTATAGAAGATGAACTTGTTTTAAGTATCTCATATCCAATTACGGTGTGTTTTTTCACAATCTCGAATTCATCATGTGTTAGTTTATTTGGTTTTAGAAGGATCGAATCATTTATACCTATTTTACCAATGTCGTGAAGTGGAGCTGCAAACTGTATCATTGTTACTTCTGAAGGTTGGAGCCCTAATTCTTCAGCTAATCTACCGCTTATCCATCCAACGCGAAGTGTATGTTCATGTGTTTCGTAATCTCTAAACTCAACAATTTTATAAAGTGTTTCTACAAGTTCGAATGTTAATTGATTGTTTTCTTCTATTAGTTTTTCAATTTCATCAAGTTGCATTGAAAGTTGGGAGAAAATTTGTGTGGTAAGACTCAACCTAAATTTGTGAAATGGCAGATTCTTTTTTAAAAACTGAAGTCTTGCTGAAAGAAGTAATAAATCAATCGGTTTCGTAATAAAATCATCAGCTCCGGCATTTGCCGCTTCTTCCATAATTTCTTTGTCGCCATAGGCTGTCAAAATTACTACTACGGCAGGATACCCCATAACACGTATCATTTTTGTGGCAGTGATTCCATCAACTTGTGGCATGTTTATATCCATCAATATTATGTCTATGTCCTTTTCTTTTTCCAATATACCTAAAGCCTCTTTACCATCTTCCGCACTTACAACTTGGTAACCTTCGTATTTTAACATCTTAGTAAGTAATTCTCTTATTTCTATTTCATCTTCAACAATCATTACTCGTACCAATCAAAATCTCCCCTTTCGTTCACAGTAGCTGCCACTATAATATTATTTGATACCATAAGCACCTTGCTTATAATCTGCTCGATTTCATAAACTTCATCGTGAGCCACTGTAACTACTATCAGTTCGCTCTGGGGTATTTTAAAAGGTTCGTCAAGTGGAACTAAATTACATTTTGAATTTCCACAGAACTGTTGTAACTTGTCCTTAGAGTTTGAAATTATTTCGTATGCCTTTTTTGTGGTCAAAAGTGTGATGTCTTTGCCAAATATAGAGGAAAGCTTGAACAACAACTTAAACGTATCTTTTACTACGTCAAATTCTTCGACGTTTCTTAATTGGCTTCGTCCACCTGTGTAAACAAAAAATTTTGTATTGGCTAACGTAGGTTCTTTTCTAAGCATAAGTATTAATTCGTCTCCACTTACATCCGGCAAACCTAAGGATGTTACTATAACATCAGGAGTATGCTCAAGAGCTAAAGCGTAAGCTTCTGCACCATTTCGAGCCACTTTCAGGTTATTTTCTTCAACGGAACGTCTAATAATTTTCTCAAGATTTTTGTCTGGATGAACCAGTAAAACTTGTACGCGTTCTTTTCTTTCGACTATTGTTGGTCTAAGTAATCTTGGTATAATAACTTCAAAAGTTGTTCCTTTCCCTAAACTACTCTCAACATGAAACTTACCATTCAAAAAGTCAACAAATTTCTTGACTATCGCCAATCCTAAGCCCGTGCTTAGTGTAGTCCTTTCACCGAAGAAAGGGTCGAAGATATGTCTCATCTGTTCTTCTGAAATACCTTTACCACTATCTGATATTCTTATAAATACCGAGTTGCTTGACACGTTTAACTCTCCACGAACAAAACCAGTGTCTGTATACTTTATTGCATTACTCAAAAGATTAGAAATAATAGTAGTTATTATTTTGTAATCACACGAAAACGTCTCGGCGCCAGAAAATTGGAAATCAAATTGTAGTCCCTTGTTAATTGCTAAAAGTTTGTATTGATTTATTAATTTCTCAAAGCTTTTTACATAGATCAATTCAGATTTTACGATTACCCTTCCCGTTTCTACCCTTGAAAGTTCAAGTAAATTATTTATAAGCTCTCCCGATTGCTTTGCAGCATCTTCAATAGCTTGGATAGGTTCTTTTAGATGACTCGCATCACCAAAAACGTTCATCTTAATCAGTTGTGCATTCCCAAGTATAATACTGAGAGGTGTTTTTAACTCATGGGATATGGAACGTACAAAGTTTATTCTGTATTCATCCAATTTTTTTAACTCCTCTATGGTTTGATTCAATTTCTCGCGTAATTCGATGTTTCCCATGGCAAGACTAAAACTTGGTAGTAGTGCATACAATACTTCTTTTGTATTATGAGATAAGTTTTTATGGTATAAAATTATGTTGTCAAGTCTAACACTTTCGATAGACGAAAGATTTTGCAAATTTTCTAATGGCAGGTCTTCAAATGCTTTTGTTGAGTAAAGTAACACATTTTTGTACCACACAGAATACTCTTCATCAGATGTTGAGGGTAGGAACGAAATAAGGGTTCTAAGCAAGTTCTGAATTTCACTTACAGACTGAACTTTTAATAGCTCCTTCCCTATGTTGACAATTAAACTCAAATATTTTTTCTCACTTTCAAAATTCATTTTATCACCTTCTTTTTACTGAATCATTCAAATTTATTGAAAAACTTAAAGCTTTTCTTTTATACGGTGCCCAAAGTCAATCAACTTTACCATAACCTATAACAGAGTTGTTTAAAATTTGATTGTCAAACTTCTTTACTAAGACCAAATCTATATTATATCACATAATGTTTATGATATAATCAAGAATATATATGAATTTTTACTCTCCAGACAAGGAGGGATTTTATGGAGTTTGCAAAGCCAAAGTTAGTTGTCAGCAGATGTTTTTTTGAGCATACACGTTACGATGGTGGAATGATTTCAAGTGATATCGTTAAGCAACTTGAAAAGTACTGTGATATTACAAGGATATGCCCAGAGGTTGAGATAGGTTTACCTATACCTCGTGAACCTATTGATGTATTTCTTATAAACGGACAATACCATTTGATGAACAAATCTCAAAGTATGGATTTAACAGAAAAAATGATATATTTTTCCAGGAATTTTGCTATGAGGATTAAAAATGAAAAGATCGATGGAATGATATTAAAGGCAAAATCCCCATCATGTGGATTGAACGATGCAAAGCTTTACGGACCTAATGGTAGGATTATATCAAAAACCGCGGGGCTTTTTGCAAAAACTATGATTGAACAACTAACTGATCTAGCAATTGAAAGTGAGATGAGATTGACAAACGATAGGATAAGATTTGAGTTCCTAACATTTATTTTTACACTTGCAAGTTTTAGAAAAGTTAGAACTAAGAGGCATTTAATAGAATTTCACTCAATAAACAAGTTTCTATTGCTCACAAAAAACGAGAAAATTATGAGGGAAATGGGAAAATTAGTTGCGCAAAAAAGATTTAATAATGCTTTGCTTGAGGAGTACAAAGCATTATTAATTAAAGCTCTAAGAACGTCTTTTAGGTCTTCTAAGGTTATAAATACCCTGCTACACATCTATGGATATTTTAAGGAAAAAATAACGAGCCACGAAAAATCCTTTTTCATGGAATTGATAGAAGATTATAAGAACAAGATCGTTAATTTACAGACTTTAGTTTCGATTATAAAATCTTGGGCTTTAAGATATAATGTGGAGTACATACTGATGCAAACCTTTTTAGAACCTTATCCGAAGGATCTTGAAAAAATCAAAGAATAGTCTATTTGATAAATACCCATCGGTAATGGTTTAATAATTGTTCCATACAAATCTCAGTATCTCATCTTGATAGGCCATAACAGTATAAGTTGGTACTATGAAATTATTTACCATAATACAAAATGCTACTTTCCTGCCGGTTTTTGTTATCATAACACCAGCGATGTTTGATACTCGTTGAAGTGTTCCTGTTTTACCATAGACAGTGATATCTCTCAATCTATTTTGTAAAGTTCCATCTTTTCCAGATATTGAGAATGTGGAGATATATCCATCTAATCCGCCATGATTTCGGTAAGCATATGTTATTGTTGAGGTTACCATGTATGGTGTTACTACATTGTACGTAGAAAGTCCGCAACCATCAGTCAGTTTAAAGTGATAGTATTCCCCAAAAAGTTTTTTGTAGAAATCATTTACAACCTTCGATGAGTTAGTTATACTACCAAGATTATAGACACGTAATCCCAAGGTTCTAAAAATTTGCTCAGCATAAGAATTACTACTTAATTTATTAGCTACTTCTAAAAGATTTTTCAGCGGGGCAGACTTAACAACTATGAATTCACGATAATTTGCTGGAAGTTTACCAACTTTTCCACTGCCGGAAACTTTTATCCCATAACTTTGCAATATTTTTATTACGTTTGCTGCGTAATTAAGTGCTACTGCGTTTTTATCTCTTGGATCAAATAAGTTAGAATATTCTTTTAGTACTAACGAATCTATACTTGGATTTTTGTAGTCCCACTCCCAACCTATTCCCCATCTTTCGTCAGAAAAAAATGAATTGTCTACTATCACATCGCCTTGTATTTCTTTCACTCCCTCGGTTACAAACTTTCTGAGGTTATTTTTTAATATGTCTATACTCATCGATGGATCACCATTGCCTTTTATAACAATGTCACCCTTTAATATAGAAGATACGTTTCCATTGTTCCCGTTTGGAATGTAGACGGTTGTTGTGTATCTAAAATCAGGTCCAAGAATTTCATAAGCTACCAGTGTTGTAAAAATTTTTGTCAACGAAGCGGGAACAAATAGATTATGTTCATTCTGTTTGAATAATACTGTACCATTTTCCACGTCTTGAAAATAGATACCAACAAAACTTCCTTGAGGTGCTTTAAAATTAATTAATTCGTATATATCCTGGGAAAACAAAACAATGTGAAAAAATAAAATATTCGCAATGAGTATATTAACCAACAATCTTTTGAACACTTTGTACACCAATTACTCCACCACCTATATCTACATACAATGTATCGTCAGAGATTTTTATAACTACTCCTTCAATTATTTCACTATCATTTTTTATTTTTATTTTGTCCCCTTCGCTTGGTGTAAGGTATTTTTTCCAAAGCTTTGTTATATTTTCTGTCTCGTTTCTGTAGCTTATTAATAAATTCCAAGCATGTTTGTTGATTTCATCCAAAAGGTAAGTAATTTTAACTTTCTTTTTTAATATATCTTTTAAGGCTATCGCGATGTCTTTTAATTCTTCTGGAATGTCGTTGTTTACGTTCATTCCAATTCCTACGACAATGGCAATAACCCTATTGTTGGACAAAACAGACTCTGAGAGTATGCCACATAATTTCTTTCCATTGTAGTAAATATCGTTAGGCCACTTTATATAGGCTTTTACCCTTATTTTCCTAAGTACTTCTACTATAGCTATAGAGAATATTTTGGTGTAAACATGTAAATTTAAGTGTATCTTGGGTTTAAACAACACTGAATACCATAAACCACCCTCGGGAGAGTACCAACTTCGACCCATACGTCCTTTTCCCGCTGTTTGTTTTATAGCAACAACTACCGCTCCATCATGAAAAGATTTGTAGTTTTTTTTCAAAAATTCATTTGTACTATCGACTTCGTAAAGTACTTCTATCTCTTCACCTATCATCTCATCGCTCTCCTTCTTTAAGTCGTTATCTTCTTTTGAGAAATTCCTTCAACCTTTCTCTGAAAAAAAATGCTGAAATCAAAATGTAAATTGTTCCTCCAAATAACGTAGAAACTATTGCCCATATCCTTCTGTTTGAAATGGTCGAGAAATAATAGGTTGCTATTCCCATGAGTATTGAAGAGATGATTATGTACAAATCTTCAAATTCGAATAGTTTTTTATTTTTCTCTTTGAAATAGAGGTAACCAAATCCAACTATACCTGCAACACTTGTTGCAAAGGATACACCAACAGGGCCAAATTTAAGACCAACGATTAAATCAAGTATTACATTGACCAAAGCCACTATAACTGTTGCTTTTAATGGGGTTTTCATATCTTTAACCGCATGTCTTGCTCTTGCCATAGTTGAGTAGATTCCGTAAAAAGGTAAACCAACAACGTAGGCAATTAAAACGTAAGCAGTCATCTGCGTGTCTTTTGAAGTAAACTGACCGTATTCGTAAAATAATCTGATAATAGGCTTTGCCAAAACTACAAGTCCAACTGCTGCTGGAACAGTAAAAAATATAGTTGACGTTATACCTTTTCTTAAGTGAACTACGTAATTTTCTCTGTCGTTAGCAATTGTGGAAAGTATAACTGTTGCTACGGCAACTCCAAACAACCCATAGGGCAGCATGTAAAATCTCGAAGCGTATTGAAGATATGAGACTCCTCCACCTTGTCCTTGACTGTAGTAAGAAACAACATTTGTATCAACTATACTGTTTATCTGCGAAACAGACATGGCTAAGAAACTTGGCCAAAAATATTTTAGAAATTCTTTCGTGTGTTTGAATGTTAAGCTCAATTTATGCCTTTTCAATGGATATGCAAGAGCAAGAAACGCTGCAAGTTCACCAATTAAGAATCCCCATGTAGGGCTGTAGATGCTAACACCTGGCATTATTAAGAATATTATCAATACAATGTTTGGAATTATCGGTGTTAGCGCTGGGTAAAAAAACTTACCTCTTGTGTTTTCGATTGAATATGTTATCGCCCACCAAAAGATGAATAGAATAGATGGAGCTGTTATGCGTACAAGTGTGCGTATCAGTTCTTTGGTCTTTGGTGCTGCTCCTGAACTGAATAAAAAAATTACAATGTCAGGAAAAACGAAAACAATCAGTACGATAATCAACAAAACTATTGTAAAACTTGTTAGTACAGAAGAAAGAAATTCATCTTTATCTTTTGATTCGGAATACAAAGGTATGAAAGCAGAGGTCATAGCTCCTTCACCAAAAACCCTTCTCAAAAAAAACGGGAAAAGTATAGCAACAAAATACGCATCAGCTTGCCAGGAAGTGCCGAATTTCGATGCCATAAGCATATCTCTGACAAGCCCTAGAAGCCTTGAGAGCAGTGTTGCTACAGCAAAAGCCAAGCTACTTACAAGAACACTCATGATAGCCTCCAAGTTATGCTTTATTTTGCGTAAGATACTGATCGTTTTTCCCTAATAACAACAACTTTTAGAACACCAGGATATTGCAATTCATTTTCAATTCTGACTGCGATATCATGTGCGAGTCTTTCTATGGTTGCATCGTCGGTTTTATCTGGTTGTACTATGACTCTAATTTCCCTTCCAGCTTGAATCGCATACGCATTTTCAACATATTTGTAACTCTTTGCAATTTCTTCAAGTTTCATCAAACGCTTGATGTAGTTTTCAATGTCTTCTCGTCTGGCACCAGGTCTCGCAGCCGATATGGCATCAGCAGCGGTTACAATAGCAGCCTCAGGTGTTATAGGTTCTTCCTGACCATGATGAGCCATAACCATGTTAATTATTTCGTCAGACTCGCCGTATCTTTTTAGTATCTCTGCACCTATATCTGTATGTGAACCTTCAACCTCGTGATCAATCGCTTTACCTATATCATGTAGCAGCCCCCCACGTTTCGCTTTATCAACATTTAACCCAAGCTCAGCTGCTAAAAGACCAGCGATTTGAGCAACTTCCACTGAATGAGCAAGTACATTCTGTCCGTAACTTGTTCTAAATTTAAGTCTACCAAGAAGCTTTATAATCTCTGGATGCAGTCCACCAACACCAACGGTTATAACAGCTTCTTGACCCGCTTCTTTGATCTCCCTTTCCACTTCAATTTTGGCCTTTTCATACATTTCTTCTATTCTGGCTGGATGTATTCTTCCATCTTGAACCAATTTTTCTATTGTACGTCTTGCTATTTCCCTTCTTAAAGGATTAAATGAACTTAATGTTACCATCTCAGGGGTATCGTCGATTATCAAGTCAACACCTGTAATTTTTTCAAAAGTTCTGATGTTTCTCCCTTCTCTACCTATAAGCCTACCCTTCATATCATCATTTGGAAGTGCGACAGTGCTTATTGTGACTTCTCCAGTGTATTCTGGTGCATATCTTTGTATAGCGTCCGCAATCACTTTTTTTGCATATTTATCGGCTTCATCTTCATAACGCGTTTTTATTTGAACAAATATCTTTGCTATCTCATGTTCATACTTTTCCCTTGCTTCTTGCAAAACTATCTCTCTTGCTTGTTCGTGGGTAATACCCGCAAGTTCAATGAACTTTTTCTCAATTTCTTTTGCTTTTTCCTCCAACTCTTTGACTTTTGAATCAAGTTCTATCTTCAAGTTTTCAACATAACTCTCTCTTTTATCAATTAACTCTTCACGTTTACTAAGCATTTCTTCCCTTTTAAGAATTCTTTCTTCAAGTTGTTTGATTTCTTCTTCCCTTCTTTTTCTTTCTTTCTCAATTTCCTCTCTAATTTGATGTGCCTCTTCCCGAGCTTCAATTATTGCTTTTTTCCTTATTTCTGTTGCCTCTTTTTCTGCGTTTTTGATGATACTTTCAGCATCTTGTTTAGCCGCTTTTAGCTTTATTTCAATATTTTCCTGTGCTCTCTTTCTTCCGATAGTAAGACCATAAAATGCTCCTATTGCAATTCCTATGACAAACATAATTATGTATATAATTATCTCCATTACCATTCACCTCCAAATCCATGTCTGTATAGCTTTTCCCTTTTTTTGTGTTCATCAAGGCCTTCTGTAAGTTTTCTTATAATTTCATTGATGTCTACTTCACTTAGTACTTTCTTGATAGCATCTTCTATTAAATAATCATCAATGTGAAGTTGTTTTAGCTCATATTTTATTCGATAAGGACCTTTGTACCTTATCACAAGGCTATCGTAGGCGTACAGATAAGCAAACTTTTCGTCGTCTATGAAACCACTCTTTTTTAACTTTGTAATTGTCTCAGAAATGACTTCTTCAGAAAAACCATATTGCTTGAGTTTATTTTTAACTTCCCACTCAGATCTTGCCCTAAACTTTATAAATCTTAGTGCAATCTGAACAGGATCTTTGAATTTTTTACTGCCATTTTCAAAACGAATCGATTTAAAATCATTTCTTTGCCGCTGTTTTCTGTGCATCTCGCTCATCGTTCTTTTCTGATTGCTGATTTTCACGTTTTGGCATATACTTTTCTCTTATTCTTTGTTCAATCTCATCAGCTATTTCACCATGTTCCATAAGATAGGCAACGGCGTTCGACTTTCCCTGCCCAAGTGAGTGTTCCTTTCCACTTAAATCCTCGTATGTGAACCAACTTCCTCTTCTATCAATAAAACCTTCGTTCACAGCTATGTTGAAAAGCTCGTTCTCCCTCACAATTCCTTTACCATAAATTATATCAACAGTTGCGGTTCTGAACGGTGGCGCAACTTTGTTCTTTACAAACTTGATTGTTACTTCATTACCAATATTTTCGTTACCTTCAACGATTTTTCCCGAAGATCTTACCTCCATTCTCATAGTTGCATAAAACTTAAGTGCAACACCACCAGTTGTAGTCTCCGGATTCCCATACATCACGCCTATTTTCATACGTGTCTGATTAATAAAAATTACAACAGCCTTTGATTTACTGACGTTACCTGCCAACTTTCTTAAGGCTTGCGACATAAGCCTCGCTTGCAACCCAATCTGAGCATCACCCATTGCACCCTCTATTTCTGCTCTTGGTACAAGCGCTGCAACAGAATCGACGACAATAAGATCTACGGCATTACTCCTAACGAGCTCATCAACTATATCAAGTGCTTGCTCACCATAATCTGGTTGAGAAACAAGTAATTCCGAAAGATTTATTCCAAGATTCCTGGCATAGTTCAAATCAAGTGCATGCTCTGCATCTACAAAAGCAGCAATTCCACCAAGTTTTTGGATGGATGCTATAGCGTGTAATGCTATGGTTGTTTTACCACTTGATTCAGGTCCGTAGATTTCTATTACTCTTCCTCTTGGATAACCTCCAACACCGGATGCTATGTCAATTGCAAGTGAACCGCTTGGAATGACATCAATTGTTTGAATTAAACTCTCTTCACCGAGTACCATTATGGAACCTTTACCATAAGCTTTCTCTATTTTGCTTATAGCTTTCTTTAATACATCTTTTTTCATTTCATCTGACATTTTTAACCAAACCTCCTTCAAATTTTGATTTATAAATCCATCTGTAAATAGGACCTTGTGGTGTTAGTGTGGAACTGTAAATAGTAAAACCATCTACCACGAGAGTTACCTTTGGAACCTCGATCTCACAAGCAAATTTTTCCCAGTTATCTGGGTATTCTTTAACCCTTCCAAGCGTTACGTGTGGTATGAAATTACCTTGTTCGTCGTATTTAAATTTGTGTTTGTTAAGCTCGGATTTCATTTCAAGGAACATCTTTTGTAAAGACTTAGTAGGTTCGAGTTTTAAAAACAAAACCCTTGGGGAATTTCTAAACTTAAAATACCCAAATCCATTCAATGATGTACTAAAAGAAGGAAAACCTTGCATCCTCTTATGAAGAGACTGTGCCATTGAATCAACAGACCTTTCCTCCATTTCCCCCATAAAAAACAATGTCAAATGTAAATTTTCCAGTTTCGTCCAAGTTGCTTTAAATCCAGCCGACTGCAGTTTTTCTATAACCTCTTGCGCAATCTCTCTTATTTCTTGATTTACATCAATGGCGATAAACGTTCGCACAGCTATCCCTCCGATAACATTTCTTGTTTCAATTATTCAAATAATCCCTATTCTGGTACATGTATATAACTCCAGATAGCACTGTGGTGATCGCTACAGCATAAACAAATACAGTGTTTATAAGATCTAATTGGGAGAATCCCAAGATCTCTATGTATAATCCTATCGAAAGAACCATCTGCAATATAGTTTTTAATTTTCCAAAGAAATTGGCAGCTATAACACTACCATGATCTGATGCCAACATACGTACTATACTTACAATTGTATCTCTAAAAATAATCAAAACCACAAGCCAACCCGGCACATATCCAAACTCCACAAAAACTACTAGGACAGAAGTTATAAGAATCTTATCACTCATTTGATCAAGTACTTTCCCCAAATTCGTTACTTGCTTTGTTTTCCTCGCTATATATCCGTCGAAATAATCGCTCAAAGCTGACAATAAAAACAAGACAAAAGCAGCCATGAACATCCTACTGTACATTAAAAATACAATGATAATTGTCGATAATATCCTTAACCAACTTATCGTGTTTGGAACATTAAAAACAACATTACGACTTGGAGTGTTTTTTTCTTTATTCAACAATTTCACCTTCCAAATCATAAGTATCTGCTTCAGTGACTTTTACTTTCACAAACCTATTTGTGCCATTTCCTTTTGCGAAAACATTTCCGTCAATCTCAGGTGCATCCATATAACCTCTTCCAATCAACACACCGTTTGCTTCTTCTTCAATAAGTACATCTATAATTTTACCAACAAGTCGTTGGTTTCTCATAAAAGATATTTCGGCTTGCACTTCCATAAGAGTATCAAGCCTTTTTTGTGCAACTTTTAGAGAAACTTTGTCTGGTAGATTATAAGATGCCGCATCTTCTTCATCAGAATAAACAAAGGCTCCAAGTTTGTCGAATTCAACGGACCTTATAAACTCCAGTAATTGTTCAAAGTCCTCTTTCTTTTCTCCCGGAAATCCAACAATGATAGAGGTTCTTAAAACAGCTTCCGGATAAAGTTGTCTTATTTTATCAAAAAGTTCTTCCAGTTCCCTTGTTCCTTTGTTTCGTCCCATGAGCTTGAGTATTTTATCACTGCCATGTTGAACTGGTATATCAAAATACTTAAGAACTTTTTTTGGTGCAAAACCTTCTATGATCTCATCCGTTACATGATCTGGGTGCATGTACATTACCCTAATCCAAAAGTTTCCTTCCAAATTGCTTAACCTATTGAGCAATTCTGGTAACATTTGTTTTCCATAAATATCCACACCATACCCTGTTGTATCTTGTGCAACAAGAACTACCTCTTTTTTTCCATTTGAAATAAGGTAGCGTACCTCACTTTCAATATCTTCGATCTTCCTGCTCACAAAACCTCCCTTGAACTTCGGTATAGTACAAAAAGTGCAAGCCCTATCACAACCATCAGCAATCTTCACATATGCATAAGGAATTTCATCATCTTCCCTACCTTCAAAATCGTAAATTGCAATGGGATCTGTGATGTACTTTTTAGTTTTCTCAAGTCTTTCAGCAAGCAACTTAGGTGGAATAACCCCAAACCAGCCATCAACCTCAGGTATTTCTAATGGTAATTCTTTTGGATATCTTTGTACCAAACAACCCGTTACAAACACCTTGAATCCTGGCTTACGTTTTTTACGCTCAACAAACTCAAGAATAGTATCAATAGATTCTTGCTTGGCATCGATTATAAAACCACATGTATCAATAACAACACCATCAGCTTCGTCTAAGTCGTCGACAATTTCGTATCCTATACTTTTTAGATGGTATTTGACAAGAGAAAAATCTGCCTCGTTTTTTGGACATCCAAGTACAACTATATATAGCTTCAAACATTCCACCAACCTTCCAAAAGTCATAATTAACTTTTAGGTACTCTCGATTATCTGATACGCTAACGAATATTTGTTTTTACTTTTGACAAAAATCTTTTTCTTTTTTCCAAATACAAATCTCTTATCTTACTTAACTGCGTTTTGTAGGTATCTTCTTTGTAGTTTGGATAAGTGAAATCGTAGTCTTTCCATTTTCCATTAATATACATAAGCGTTGGTTCTGCATATATACCATGACCGATATATATTCTGTGTGGCCACATCTTTGTAGTTGCAAGCACAAATTGCATATGGTGTATGTAACCTGGATCAAGATTAAATTTTCTTTTCCCATCAACTGAATATCTTTGCTCTATCTCGTTAGTCTTAATCTTTATCATAGCAAGCATCGAAGGATGTATAAGGTTCTCAAAACTAACAAGCTTGCCAGTTATACCCGATCCCATTTCCTCGTTGTAATAAAGCGTGTATTTCTCAAACTCAAGTTCACCACTTACATAATCAATCGGACCAAAGTTTTTAATAAGCTCATCTTTTATTCGTTCGAACCAATATTCAAGATGTGAAGAAAACATAAATATAACAAGATTGACCGGTTCAACTAACCTTATTTCTCCCATATAACTTCCACCTCGAAACGTGGTAGTTTTACCACTTTTGTTTTTCCATTGAACAACCTCAAAACAGAGGCACCAATTACAGTGTATTTACCAGGCTTTAATTCGATTTCTTTCTCAAATCTTTCACCATTTAGAATAAAACTTCCATACAAACCTTCAATAACAACCAAAGGTTCCGATTTCAGACGCTGCGTATACTTATATACCATAAAAAACATTATAACACTTACCAGTGTCATAATATAAAATAAAACTCTAATATTCATCTTCATATTTTCACACCTTTTCACACAATCCCCATTCGTAAACTCGAATCTTGAGCAAAACAACTTTTTTGTACACTAAGTATTATACAACAAAAACCAAATTTTGAACACATTTCAACTTTCGTTCAATTTTTTTCTAAAACATCCATAAATTCGCTGACTATTTTGACTAACTTTTTTAGTCGTAAATTGCATTAATACTTTATATAATATTTATTAATGTGGATACTATATACATTGGTATAGAAACTAAAATATCAATATATTGATATGTGGTAAATTCGTGGTAAGTTTGTGGTAAGTTTGTGGTAAGTTTTTTGAGTATTTTCACACAATATATGTGGTTTATAAAAGTTAGTCAACAATATCTATGTAGTTGAGATAGATTCTCAAAAAAATCAACTTACCAAACTTACCATTTGAGAAATAATTCACAAAGTTTTTCGAGATAGAATGTTCAAGAAGATATTTATTCACGATTGTTTAAGAAACTTACCACTCCAATTTAGGCTTAAACACTTATTCTTAGACAAAACTTACCACAGGTGGTAAGTTGTAACAAAAAGGTGGTAAGTTGTAATATTTGCTTTGTAACGCATGAATGCTAACTTTTTGTGTTACAAATAAGTAAACTTACCACTTTACCACCCTATAATAATAATAATAATATATACGATATAGTTATATACTATCGTTTAGTTTAAGGCAGCGTACAGGTGGTAAGTTGCAAAAGTTAGTCTGGTGGGAGCAGTGTATTAATGCGCTCTAACATATGCTTATGATGAGTTCCACTCCAGTAAACCTTACCACATTTGTCGCAAAGGGCAAAATTGTCATGTGTCTCAAAAACTCTTGGCGGAACCTTACCAACAACGTAATTTTTGTCAATTACCAACAAGTTTCCGTTGCATTCAATGCATCTTGTGAAAGGCTTTAACCAATTTTTCAAGCTGTATCTGTGGTAAACTTCTTTGAATTGTATCTCTGGAAAGTCACTGCGAACAATGTAACCAAATACAATATCTTTTCTCATCAAAAGCTTTCTATCACGAGTAAGTATTATTCCATTAACTCGCTTAGCTTTTTCAACAATTCCATCATCATCTATCATGCCAAATTCAGCATAGAGACCAAACATACGTAGTAGTCTTGCAAGTTTACCAAGGTGAATGTCAAGTACAAACTTTGGTTCACCTTGATAGACAGGTGTTAGTAAGAATTCCTTATCAATAAGCAAAGAGTGAGGATAGATACAGTAAAAATCTCCATTCTCGACTATTTTGGAAAAGTCAACAAAACGCTTGTTTAAAGTAATAAAAGCAACCTCGGTGTGTGGCACACCGAGGCGTTCAATACAGTCCTTTATCGTTTGATTTATCCCTGGATCAAATTGGAAAAGATATTTTCCGTTTGTTAATTCACACAAGGAACCAAATAGCCTCAAGGTTATCATGAAACCATCTCCAAAAGATTAGTAAATTTATTTCATGTTTTAATTATTTCATCAACTTTCGCACCTGTTGAAACATAAGATATTTTAACTCCTGTCTCAGCTTCAATGAAATCTTTAAACCTTTCAAAATTTGGATCCTCAAGATTT
The DNA here is from genome assembly GCA_026419195.1 of Fervidobacterium sp. Classification (NCBI taxonomy): domain Bacteria; kingdom Thermotogati; phylum Thermotogota; class Thermotogae; order Thermotogales; family Fervidobacteriaceae; genus Fervidobacterium; species Fervidobacterium sp. Next base: position 20,411 of record JANZZV010000010.1, on the reverse strand, counting down.
TTCCATCCTTCAAATTTCAAGTATTGAACTTCTACGTCTTTTAAAGAAGAAACGTCCTTTGGAATCTCTAAGTGTTTTCCGTTAATCTTGTAACTTACACCAACGCTGATCTTTTCCATTCCAGATAAAATATCTGCTTTAGTCATTATCATTTCAGTGCAGCCAGACACTTCGATAGCATACTTCAACAACGGCAAATCAAGCCAACCACAACGTCGAGGTCTACCTGTTGTTGCACCGTACTCTTTACCAGCTTTTCTCAAATTCTCGGCCTCTTGCCCAAAAATCTCAGTCGGAAATGGTCCTTCCCCAACTCTGGTTAAATACGCCTTGAACACACCTATTTTTTTGTCTATTTTTACAGGAAAACCAACACCACTTTCAATACCTGTTGTGCTACAATAACTACCGGTTACATATGGATAACTTCCCATATCTACATCAAGAAGTACACCTTGTGTACCTTCAAAAAGGACATTTAAATTTTCCAAAGTATTTTTTATTTCAACAGGATAGACTATAAACTCAGATACATTTTCATAAAGTTCAAATAATTTTTCATAATCATTCCACTCGATACCGTAGAGGTTTTTGTAAATGTGCGTGACAAATTCGAGTTTTTCAATAGCATTTGAATAATTAGAAAAATCTATTATACGTAATCCTATGCGGTGTACTTTATCTGCATAAGCAGGTCCTATACCTCTTTTTGTTGTTCCAACAGCTCTATCTGCTTTTACGCTTTCTATCTTCTCGTCCAACATTTTGTGTACCGGAAGTGCTACATGTGCTAAAGCGGAAATTTTTATTCTCTCGCAGACGTTAACTCCGATCTTTTTCAGTTCATTGATCTCTTGAATTAAAACTTCAAAATCAACTATTACACCATTTGCTATGTAACCTTTTGCGTTTTTTCTTACATCAAAAGATGGAATGAGATGATGAACAAGTTTAAAACTCTCGTATTCAACAGTATGCCCAGCATTGCTTCCTCCACTATATCTGACAACGTAATCAAAATCTTTTGAGAGATAAGTAGTAACTTTTCCTTTTCCTTCATCGCCCCATTGTAAACCATAACATACCACGTTCATAAAATCATCTCCTTAGTCGTCTTTTTGATTGCTAAAATTCAACGTGAAAGTCTTTGTATTCTTGTTTTTGTAGTTCCTTTTCGTCGTAATCTGATATATGGCTCCATCCGTTCCCTTCCATAATTCTTTTGAATAATTCGCTAATTTGTTCTCTGTTTCCACCAGCGACAACTGTTACACTACCATCATCTTCGTTCTTTACATATCCCTTCACACCTATTGCTCTTGCAATAGTTTTGACAAAATGCCTAAAACCGACACCTTGTACGATACCTCTAAAATTCCACTTTTTCCAAATTTCTTCCATAGGCACCACCCCGTAAAGTACTTATTAAACTAAAGAACGCATAAGGCCGTATTTTTCAGCTTTTGGTATTGCAATTTTTCAAATTTGTTGTATAATCACAAAAAAATACGTAAGTTAAGTTTGGAGGTTTTACCGTGATTATAGAGCAAGAGCAAAATACATACAGTTTAAAAAAGCTTAGAAAGAAAACCGATGCGATAACAGCTATAAATATGATGGCTATGATGATGAGGTGTACCGACCGCTGGGAAACGTAGGTACACCAGTTTGGTGTTGAAAAAAATCAGCGGTCGGGATTATAACCCGACCGCTTTTTTTATACCACATTTTTCAAATTTTTCAATTGCTAAATTTTTCTTGCCAGTGTAATTTAAAGGGGGAGAGAAAAATGGAAGGTACAGAGAGGAACGTAAATTTCTTTGTTTTCAAAGTTGGTGGCTCTGTGTTATCAAATTCAGAAGATATGGAAAGGGTTGTGAAGTTATTTTTGGGATTAAGGCAAAATAAGAAAAATTTTCGATTTGTTATTGTTGTCAGTGCATTCAAGGGTGTAACTAATAAACTTGTCAACGCTTTGGATAATGTGAACAACTTGGATGTCCAAAAATTTCTTGATGAACTGTATATCTTTCACAAAAGTTTTATTTTGGAGGAAAACGAAAGTATCTTTCAAATTTTAAAACAACAAGTGTATTCTGTTGAGCGTCTATTGATAGGAAGTAAGATGATTGGCAAAGTCCCAGACTTTCTGCGTGATAAAATCCTTTGTTGCGGTGAGCGTTTGAGTGCAATTATTTTGAATCATAATCTAAATACAATGGGATTGAATTGCAAGGTTATGTTTCCTGAAGATTTTATTGTGACCGATGGGGTATACGGCAATTCTAATGTATTACTTGAAAAAAGCAGAATGTTGGTAAGACTCAATATGAAGAAATGGGAAGAAAGCGACAGTGTAATTCCAGGTTTTTACGGAAGGTCTGTTGTAGACGAAAACATAACTATTCTTGGGCGTGGAGGTAGTGATTACACCGCCACTGCGCTTGGATATTGTCTTGATGCAGCCGGTGTTGTGCTTATAAAAGATGTTCCAGGCTTTCTCACAAGTGATCCAAGAATTACTAAGGTTACCAAGACGGTTAAGAGTTTAACTTACGCAGAAGCAGATGAATTATCATATTTTGGAGCGAAAATTTTGCACCACAACGCGGTGGAACCTTTGCGTTTGAAAAATATACCTCTTTATGTTTGCGATTGGAAAAGTCTTGAAAACTTTGAATTTAGTCCTTTTGATGGTTGCGATGGGTGTACTGTTATATTTTCATCAGACTCAAATGATAATGGTGCAAGGATAAAAAGTGTGTCTATGACAAGTGATATAGCTATTGTACAGATCAGAGGACACAATATAGGACGTGTGCCAGGAATTCTCGGAGAGATTGCTTCATGCGTCTCTCAAATAGGAGTGAATATAAAATTTGTAATAACTTCTCAAACATCGATAGTTCTAGTTATTTCTAAAAAAGATTTAGGTGCTGTTATGAGAATCTCCGAACAGTTTAAGACAAAGGAGATAGAACAGATAAGTTATAGTATGGACAAGTCGCTGATAGCCGTTGTTGGCAGTGGACTTTTAAACTATCATGGTATAGCCTCCAGGATATTTAAAGCTGTGGCAAGCGGAAAGATAAATGTAGAGATGATTTCAGCAGGTGCGTCGGATGTTTCAATTTATTTCATAGTTGATCAGAAAGACGGGGAAAAAGCTTTACAACTTGTTCACAACGAATTTTTCGGTTAAAGTGGAGGTGGGTGTATGTTCAAGTCGTTGGAAGAGATTAACAAAAAGATAGCAGAAGGGAAGGCAGTGGTGTTAACTGCACAGGAAGTTGTAAAAATGGCAAAAGAAGAAGGTATATCAGAGGTTGTTAAAAAAGTTGATGTTGTTACAACCGGCACATTTGCTCCTATGTGTTCAAGTGGGGCTTTTATAAATTTTGGACATACGTTTCCACCCATGAAGATGGAGAAAATCAAACTTGGTGGTGTTGAAGTATACGGTGGTATTGCTGCTGTTGATGGATACTTGGGTGCAACTCAAAAATCAGACTACGATGTGTCTTTTGGAGGAGCCCATATTATTGAAATGCTCATAAGGGGGGAAAATATACTTTTGGAGGCTTGGGGAAGTGGTACAGATTGTTATCCTGGAAAGTATTTTAAGACTTACATAAACAAAAATATTATTAACGACTTTTTTCTCTTTAATCCTCGTAACGCATATCAAAATTACGCTGCTGCAACAAATGGTTCAGACAGGATAATCTACACTTACATGGGTAAGTTGTTGCCAAACTATGGAAACGTCAATTACTCCACTTCTGGTGAATTAAGTCCTTTGTTGAAAGATCCAAAGATGCAAACTATAGGTATTGGAACAAAGATTTTCCTCGGAGGAACGGTGGGTTATGTTGCTTGGTACGGTACGCAGTTTAAGAATGTTGTCAAAGAAAATGAATACGGTGTACCAATTGGTCCATCCCGAACTTTAGCGCTTGTTGGCGATGCAAAGAAGATGAGTGCAGATTTTGTCAAAGGGGCGTATTTTAAGAATTATGGTGTTACACTGTTCGTAGGTGTTGGTATTCCAATACCTGTTGTAAATGAAGAAATAGCCTATTATGTTAGCTTGTCAAATAGAGAAATTTACACAGAGCTTAGGGATTATTCAAAAGTTGAAAGACCAATCTTGAAAATAGTAAATTATGAAGAGCTGCAAAGTGGAAAAATTGAGCTTGATGGAAAGATAGTGAGAACCAGCCCATTAACAAGCATTAGAAAATCTTTGGAAATAGCAAGTATTTTGAAAATTTGGATTCTGGAAGGTAAATTCTTGTTAAGCAATCCTGTTGAAAAGCTTTCAGAAGAAAGGTCTCTCAAGAGTTTAAACAGCACATTTGTGTATGTTGATATGCGAGAGCATTATCATGAATTAAAATCAAAGTACAAAAGACAGTGTTTGAATTGTGGTGCATGCATCGGTGTTTGTGAATATGGAGCGCTATACTTTGACTATTTTGACAATAATTCAGTGAGGTTGAATTCACAGAAATGTGTTGAGTGTCTTTTGTGTTCAGATGTATGTCCGATAGGAATTAAATTGCCGTATGAAAAAAACTACGAAGAAATGTCCAGAAATGAATTTCCAGATTCGCCATATTAAAAAAATTAAAGATAATTTAAACAGTTCACTTGAAAGGTGATATTTGTGAAAAATCCTGTGACAAAGAGATTTTACAGGGACTGGTACTTGGAGAAATTTGTTGAGTTTTATGTAAAATACAAACATACTGATTTATGGATTGGTTTTGACGGATTTACAGGAAATGTAGTTGAAGTCGTTGATTTTGTGTACGAGCAGGTAAAAATACTACACGATAAGCTTAGCGAGTTCATTAAAATCGTCCCGTCCTTTGCTACATCACTTGTACCGATATGTATGGAGAACAATGATGATTTACCAGAATTTGTGAAAAGAATGTTAAGCGCTTCATGGTTGGCAAACGTTGGTCCTATGGCATGTGTTGCTGGTACCTTCGCACAGATAATAGGAGATCAACTGATAGAGAAATACAATTGTACAAATGTGATTGTTGAGAATGGAGGAGACGTTTACATTAGTGCTGATAAGGAAACAAAAGTTGGCATCTTTGCGAATTTTGGCAATGAATTTAACAAAATCTCTCTGGTCTTAGGTCCAGGCAAGTATGGTGTATGTACTTCCTCTGGGAAGATAGGGCATTCGTTAAATTTTGGTAAAGCGGATGCTGTAACTGTGGTTTCGAAAAATGTGTCCATAGCTGATGCATTTGCTACCAAATATTCGAATATGGTCAAAAGTTCGGAGGATGTTGAGAAGGTTTTAAATGAAGCACAAAAGGCTATAGGTACGATGATAGAGGGGGTAGTTGTAATATATCAGAATAATTTAGGTGCTGTTGGTAATTTAAAATTTTCTTATTGAGGAGGTAGATATATGAAAGTAATTGAAAAACTAAAAACAGGTAAAATTTTATCGATAGAGATAATTCCTCCACGAAGGGGCGAGGATGTTGAAAAGATATTCTCAACGCTTGATAGACTCTTGAAATACAATATTTCATTTATTAACATAACAAGACACCCAATAGAGATAGATTTTCTCGAAACGGATAATGGGATTGTCAAGATACAAAAGGTGAAAAGACCAGGAACCATTGGACTCACAGCTGCTTTGATGAAAAGATACAATGTAGATGTTGTGCCACATATTATTTGTAAGGGTATGAATAAATTTGAATTGGAAGACATATTGATAGATTTATCCATAATGGGAGTTGAAAATATTTTTGTTGTTCGCGGTGAAGAAGTTGGTTTTAATTCAATGGTGAGCGATTATAAATTTGCTTCAGAACTTGTTAAGCAGATAAGCGATATGAAGAAAGGGAAATATTTGTATACATCTGCGAAACCTGTAGATTTTTGTATTGGTGTTGCAGGATATCCAGAAAAGCATTTTGAAGCTCCCAATATGCAAAAAGATTTAAAGTTTTTGAAAGATAAAATCGATTTAGGAGCAGACTTTGTAATAACTCAAATGGTTTTCGATGCGGATATTTATAAGTCTTTTGTTAAAAGTTGCAGAGAAGTAGGGATAAATGTGCCAATCATACCAGGGGTTAAACCAATTGTTAACAAAAAATCTATATACTCGATTCCTAAGAAATTCTTCGTAAGCATACCCCAAAGATTCATTGAATCGATGGAAAATTGTCAAACTTTAAATGAGGAATTTAGTACTGGTGTTCGTTTTACAATTCAGCTTATAGAAAAGTTACTTGAATATGGTGCGCCTGGTGTACATATCTTTACCATGGGACGAGGCGAAGAAGTGTGTGAAATTTTGAAAAATTTTCAGGATCTTCGATAAATAATTTTAAAGTGCTTTTTATTGAGTTTGAATAATAAATGCTAAGAAAATATAATTTATATATCAAGTATATGTCAAGTATTGAGGTGGTTAAAGTTATGGATATGAATAAGGCTGATGTAACAGAATTGATAAGAGAACTGTTTTTCGATAATGTTAAGCTGTCGTATGGTTGCACAGAGCCAGTTGCTGTTGGTTTATCTGTAGCAGTTGGCAAGAAATATCTGGTTGGAAAACTCAAAAAAATACACGTCACAATGGACAGAAATACGTACAAAAATGGGCTGGAAGTTGGTATACCAGGTACGCATTTGCGCGGTTTCGACCTCGCAATTGCTCTTGCTTATTTAGTAGGAAGATCTGAACTTGGTTTACAGGTTTTTAAAGATGTTGATTCAGATGCCATTGAAAAAACGAAGGAGGTTATTGACAAAATAACTGTTGATTATGAAAATAATTATTCTCTTCACATTAAAACAACACTTATTGGTGATAATGAAGTAGTTGTTGAGATCACAGATTCCCACGATAATGTAAGCAAGATAGTCGTTGATGGAGAAGAAGTTTATAACACACAGACAAGTGTTTCTTTTAAGAAAGATTTTGTCAGATCTATAAAATTGGATGACATATTTGAATACATTGAAGAGCCTCACTTAGATGTTGTTGAAGTCGTTGAGAGTGCTATAAAATATAACGTTGAAGCTGCGCGTTTGGGAAAGAAGAGGGAAGGGAATTTTGGTAAGTTGTTAGATGGTATACATTCTTATGTGGCTGCGGGTGTTGATGTAAGAATGAGTGGTGAACTGATTCCGATCATGACAGTGGCTGGTAGCGGTAATCAAGGAATATCATGTATTGTTCCACCTGCTCTTTACGGAATGAAAAAACGTATGGAACGAGATAAAATTACAAAATCTGTTTTGCTCAGTATACTTGTAACAATATATATAAAGGCTTACACAGGAAAGCTAACGCCTATATGTGGTGCTGGTTCAATTGCATCTGCAGGTAGTAGTGCGGCAATAACATATTTAATGAATGGAACAAAGGAACAAATGAAAAACGCCATAAACAATGTTTTGGCAACACTGTTTGGTATGACTTGTGACGGTGCCAAGAGGGGATGTGCTTTAAAAGCAAGCGTAGGAACACAGATGGCTTTTGATTCATCTAAACTTGCTATTAACAACACAAACGTACCTTGTGGAAATGGTTTTGCCGCAAAGGATGTTGAGGTTACCATCTCCAGGATAGAACTACTCACAAATTCGCTCAGGCAATTTGACAAAGATGTGATTGAATTCATTGGTCATTGTTAAGATTTAGTTCATAAGATGTCCTGTAGTATGTAATAACTTCATAGAGTTTTTCTTCGATATCTTTTAGACACTTTTCATAATCAAAACCTGCGTCTTTTACTTGCGCGTGTTTTTCTAATTCATAAGCTAATTCGCCCATATAGTTGAAGCTTAGTGATCTTGCAGCTCCTTTTATGCTATGAGCTTCTCTTTGTGCTGTTTCAAAATCATTTTTACTTAGGGATGATCTTATGTTATCGATACTTTGCTTTGTTGAATCGATAAATGTTTTGATTAGTTCAAACATAAATTTTTCATCGAAGCCTTGATCTTCTTTGATTTTTTGAATTTTTTCTTCGATTTCTGAATGCTTATTACCTTGCCATACATTAATTTTAGTTTCTTCCTTTTTCGCTGATTCAGAATTTCGAATTTCTAAATGTCCGCAGAATTTTTCAAGTATTCTATCAAGTTCCTCAATTTTTACTGGTTTTGTTACATAATCATTCATTCCAGCTGATAATACTTCTTCCTTTACATTTTTCAAAGCATGGGCTGTGAGTGCGACGATAGGTACATCCAGCTTTACTGTTCTTATCTTCTTGGTGGCTTCGATACCATCCATTTCTGGCATTAAGATGTCCATGAATATTAAGTCATAGTCATTTTTTAAAGCCATTTCTACACCTTGTAAACCATTGATTGCAAAGTCGGGTACGATGCCATACCTTTTTAACAATTCAGCCATAAGAATACTGTTTATCTCGTAATCTTCGACAACAAGTACCTTTGCATTGTACTTTCTTATAGTTTTCTCTTTATACTCTCTTGATTCTTGCTTTTTGCATTTTTTCAACTTAAGTTCAAAGTAAAATGTACTTCCTTTTCCTTCTTCACTTTCAACATTTATCTTCGATCCCATCATATTAACGATACGCTGACTTATCGATAGCCCAAGTCCTGTTCCACCGTATTTCCGGGTTACTGATATGTCAGCTTGTTCGAAAGGTTCGAAAATCTTGCTTAGTTTTTCCTTTGGAATACCTATACCAGTATCTTCTACTGAAAATCTTATCGTGTCGTAAAGCATTTCTTCTGAGACTTTTCTTATAGATACCTTAACGAATCCTCCTGCAGGTGTGAACTTTATGGCATTGTTTATTAAATTAAACATAACTTGCTGTATGCGTAAACTGTCAACTACAAGGCACTCGCTTATCTTTTCATCAATTTCTACCACATAACTTACATTCTTTTCCTTAGCCTTGGCATTGTACAATACGAGTGAACTTTGCATTTCCATTTTTAAATTACATTCTATCGGTTCAAGTTGGAACTTTCCACTTTCGATCTTTGCCAAGTCGAGTATATCGTTTATTATTCCAAGTAATACTTCTGTAGATTTTATTATTGTTTCAACGTACTTTCTTTGTTTCTCATCTAAATTAGTTTCTTTAAGTAAATTGGTGAAACCAACGATTCCATTCAAAGGTGTACGTATTTCATGACTCATGCTTGCCAAGAAAGCACTTTTTGCAATATTTGCTTGTTCTGCTTTTTGCTTTGCTTTTATAAGTTCTTGTTCGTAAATTCTTTTCATTTCTGTATTGGCTATCAGTGTTGCAAGTAATAACATAATGCGTTTTTCTGGGATGGTCCATTCTCTTTCGCTTTGCGAAGCAGCACTTATAAAACCTATGATTTCATTGTTGAGTTTTATAGGAGTGATTAGTGCAATTGTATTTTCACCAAAGAATTTGTTTATGTTCTCATTTGAGACTTTACCCTTTATAACCATAAATTGCTTTCCCAGCAGAAGCTCTTCGAGTTCTTTTCCTCTAACGACCGAACTATCGAAGGATACGAGCGGTGTTTCAGTACTTGAATTAGAGTAAAACCAATTACCAATTGATGTAAATTGTCCTTCCTTCGAAAATTTGTACACTCTGATCCTATTTATCTTGAGTTCCTTAGCCACAATGTCAATAGCCTTTTTTATTTCTTCATCAAGCCTTTCTAAAGGTAGATTTATAAAATTTAACGCAAGATCAAGTATTACTTGTTGGTACTTTGCGAGATTTCTTACAACTTGTTGAGTAATGACTTGTTTTGTGATATCTTTCTGTATTGAGAGTATTCCATATTTTGAATTTGGAAGAATTATTCTTGTCTCGTAAAGTTCAAAATATTTTTCCTCACCGAACTTCCCGATACTTTTGACTGTATGAACTAACGTTCGTCCCGAGATTATATTTTCAATGTTTTTTCTTACCAGATCGTAATCTTCTTTTGGTGCCAAGGTAGACACATGATTTCCCAACAATTCTTCTTTGCGCCTGGAACTTAACTTACAAAACTCAGGATTAGCGTCTAAAATAAAACCATTTTCGTCTTCTACAAGTATTCCAACTGGAGCAAATTCAAATAATCTTCTATATCTCTCATTTTCAAATAACTTTTCATTTTCAAGTCTTTTGAGATCAGTTATTTCGTGGAAAAATATTATCTTTCCCAGGAGCTTGCCTCTTTCCTCCAACATGCTTACCTTAACTTGAAAAAATCTGTTATCCCTTTCTATAATTCCATTTTCTTTATTTATAACTTCCACAATTTCTGGAGGTAAGATTTCGGATAGCTTCTTATTTTTTAAGTCTGTTCTTCCAAACATTTCATAAGCCATTTTTCCAAAATTATTGTTGAATTCTATTACAATTTCATCATAGTTGATTACAAGTATCAAATCTTGGGTAGAATTGTATACGATTTCTTTCGTTTTCTCTTTTATATCAAATCCCTGAATTTTTTGTGCCTCGTAAAGTAATATAATCACACTTATCATGAGTCCAAAGATAGTTAAATCAATATCTAAGTTTAGTGCTAAATAAATGATATTTGTACTAATTGGGATAAGAACAGCAACTAAAACATTGAACGCAGTAACCTTACGAATTGACAATGCTAACCTTTTTGCAGCTAAAAATAATTTTACGTAAGCAATTATTGCAAGTACGTAGTTATATACAATTAAGACATAATACAACGGTCCTCTTTGAATATAATGTCCCCCTTGGAGGTATCCTTTAAGATAAAGGTTATGAACATCGTTCGTCCAGACAGCAATTACCGATAACAATGGAATTATCAATAGAAAGACTACTAGCTTCTTCCCAATCCTTTTTTCGGCGAAGGCATTGGCAAACAAGTACCAAGAGAAAGAAATAAAAGGAATGGCAAAGTACTGGATTTTGTACCAAAGAAAAGCACTTGACTTATCATTGCTCATTATGGAAAGTAACTCCATAGCGTATCCAAAAGAGTATAATGCTATGACTAAGCAAATTATAATGCCGCTCTTACCTATATCTTTATTTTTGTATCTTGCAAATACTGTTAGGGTTTGATATGCTATTATTGAATTGTAAAGAAGCAGAAAAATATATACAACAGAGATGTTTATTTCTGTCATGTTAATCCCCCTCCTTTCTGATTTTTGACGTTCTCAAAAATTATTTTAAGAATTTTGTATTTAAATTTTGGTTAAGATATTTACATACTTAATGATAAATTGTAAAATTTCTAGAATGAGCAAATCTGCTTCTTTGCTTTGTGATAGAATAAGAACTGAATATATGAAAATGAGAAATTTCAATTGGAGGTGTTGTATGCTTTCGGCTTTATCTGTTGGTGTTCTTTCTGTTACATTTGGAAACATTTTAATGATAATGACAGGTTTAATACTCTTGTACCTTGGGATAAGAAAAGAATACGAACCAGCACTTTTGATACCAATTGGTTTTTCCACAATACTTGTGAATATTCCTTTTAGTTCGGCAGTAGACCAATTTCTTGATGGAGTATTTCACAAGGGAATTCTGAATATGTTGTTCGATATAGGTATTATAACAGAAATTTTTCCGCTTTTGATATTTATAGCTGTAGGTTCGATGATTGATTTTGGACCTCTGCTTGAAAATCCTGTGATGTTTCTTTTTGGTGCTGCAGCTCAATTTGGAATATTCGCAACGATGGTTGTGGCAACGCTCTTAGGTTTTAACATAAAAGAAGCTGCGTCAATTGGCATCATAGGAGCTGCTGACGGACCAACATCGATTTATGTAGCAAGCAGGTTTGCAAAGGACTTACTTGGACCTATTTCTGTTGCAGCATATTCTTATATGTCACTTGTACCGATAATCCAACCTGCAATTATTAGACTCTTAACAACGAGTGAAGAAAGAAAGATAAAGATGGAGGTAAAAACTGTAAGAATTAATAAGAGAATCAAGATAATCTTTCCTATAGCTGTTACGATAACGGCAAGTTTACTTGCACCAAGTTCCACAGCGCTTGTTGGTTTTCTTATGTTTGGAAATCTGCTCAAAGAATGTGGAGTCCTTAACAGCATTGCCAAATCTGCACAAAATGAACTTGCCAATATCGTAACGATAATGCTGGGACTATCAATAGGTTCAACAATGACCGCTGAAAAGTTTTTAAGACCTCAAACGCTATTAATTCTACTACTTGGACTCGTTGCGTTTATATTTGATACTGCAGGTGGCGTACTTTTTGCTAAATTTTTGAATATTTTTCTAAGAAGGAAGATAAATCCTATGATAGGAGCTGCTGGTATATCTGCTTTTCCAATGTCTGCAAGAGTTATCCATCAACTTGGTAGATCAGAAGATCCAACGAATTACCTACTCATGCATGCTGTTGGTGCTAATGTTGCTGGTCAGATAGGCTCTGTCTTAGCCGGTGGGATACTAATAGCACTTGTGGGTCAATTGTAGCTTATTAATAATTTAAAATTGGTTGAGGTGAGTGATTCTATGAGTGACTTTCTAAATGCCATAAGAATAGGAATAATAGGTTATTTTTTCTTGATAGGAGTTTTATTCCTGTTCTTTTTCTTAACAAGAATTTTTGTAAAGCTTTTTTCAAGAGGTGGAAGAAATGAAAAGTAAGTTAAACTCGGAAAAAGAGTTTAATAAGATGTTTTTTGAATTCAGCAAGACTCTTTTGAATCTGTCTACAGAAAGAGAGACCTCTTTAAAAAGAAAGGATTACGAAATGCTTTTAGAATCAGTTGTGGAGAACGTAAATTTTATCAATAGTGGCAGTGTATTACTTAGAGATGAAGAAGGAACATTTTATTATGTGGCTGCTTATAATCATGATTACAGGTTGTTGGAAAAAATAAAGTTTGATGAAAAAGAGATTATAATGCGACGTTTTAAACATGTTTACGTAATTAAAAGAAGAAATCTCGACTTAATAAAAGAGTTATCAAATAAATTAGGTAATATAGATGAAAGTTTGAAAGATTCTGTTCGGAGCATACAAAACATTAAAGCATTTGTTTCCATTCCTATACGTGTACATAGGAGAATCGTCGGGTTTTTTAACCTTGATTCTTGGGAAAGTGAAGATGTGTTCGAAAGGAAGAATTTTATTCCGGTAGCTGAAATGATTTCTGATTTGTTATCTTTATCTTTAGAGAGATTTGGATTGATAAAAGAATTGAAAGAAAAATACGAAGAGGTAAATAGATTATTGATGGTAGATCCTGTAACATTTTTACCAAATTCTAAATCTCTTGGAAACTACTTTGATAGATATGTTGCTATCGCTAAGCGAGAATCAAGCAATTTATACTTGGTACGTGTGAAAATAAACAATTTTGACGACATTTTGCGCAGCAGGGGTGTTGAATTTGGTAATATGTTATTGAAGAAGATGGGAAGATTGCTAACAAAAATATCGAGAAAAAGTGATTTGATTGCTTCACTTCGTGGTGGAACATTTGTGATTTTGAGTATATCCAAAGAAACTCCGAAAGCTCTTTTAGAACGAATACAAAGCTATTTGGAAGATTTTGGAAAAGAAGTTAATACTCATGTAGAAATTTTGATGAGTTTGTGCGAATATGGAAAAGATGGAAAAGATTTGGACTCTTTGCTGGAAGCTTTAGATGTTAATGTTTACAAAAAAATTGTAGAAAACTTTGCGAAAAGTTTGGGAGGTGTAAAGTTTTGAGAAACAGTAAAGATGAAAAAAAGAAATTTGAACATTACTATTCTGAAGAACCACAATCTATCTTAAGGATAAAAGAGGTTGAACTGAAACTTAAGAATGGGCATATTTACAAGTTTAAGACTCCTTCAAGTGTTTACTCGTTTGGCAAAATCGATAAGGCAACGCAGATACTTTTAGAAAATTGTAATCCTTTGACTGGAAGAGTGCTTGATATAGGTTGTGGATACGGTGTTATTGGAATAACTCTAAAAAAAGAGTTTCCAACAATACAAATTTATATGTCTGATATAAACAAACGTGCTGTTGAATTTGCAAAGATTAACGCTAAGGATAATAATATCGATGCAGATATACGTCAAGGAGATCTGTATGAACCATGGGATGATATGAAGTTTAATCACATAATTTCCAATCCACCGATAGTTGCTGGAAAAGAAGTTTGGATGAAGCTTATAGAAGGTGCGTTCCAGCATTTGGAATATTCAGGTACTTTGCAAATTGTTGCATATCACAACAAAGGAGGAGAAAGGATAAAGAACTACATGAAAGAGATCTTTGGTAATGTAGAAGATATTTGGAAAGAAGGCGGTATAAGGATATATCTTTCCATAAAATATGAAAGGTGATTTATTTTGAAAATAGAACTGAAAAATGTATACGTTATCTTTGAAAAAGGTACAGAGTTAGAAAAGACGGCTTTAAAAGGTATAAGTTTGTCTTTTACAACAAATGAAAGAATACTTCTTGTTGGAAACACAGGTTCAGGGAAAACAACATTAATTTATTTGTTAGACTTACTTTTGAAACCTTCATTTGGAACTATTTTATACGATGGTGTGAATCCATTTGAAGAAGCATACAATTTTAGAAGAAAGTTAGGTGTTGCCTTCCAAATTCCGGAAAGGCAATTTTTTAGTGAAACTGTAGAGGAAGAAGTAACTTATGTAGCAAGAAATTTTGATGTTCCATACAACAAGGATGATTTGTTATCTTTGCTAAGAAAAGTGGGACTGCAAGATTCTGTGCTTAAAAGTTCTCCGTTCAGATTATCTGGAGGAGAGCAAAGGAAGGTTGCTATTGCTTCTATTTTAATTCATAAGCCTGAATTTTTGATTTTTGATGAACCGACCGCCGGACTTGACTTAAAAGGTATTTTCTTTATAAGAGATATTTTGAAAACTTTTAAAGATGAAAACAAAGGTTTTTTAATTGCTACTCATGAGCCTGAGGTATTTCGTGATTTGTGTGAACGAAAGATAGTACTTGAAAATGGAAGGATTTTGGAAGATGTAAAGTTTTAGTACAAAGTTAAATTATAAATGTGCGAGGTGATAATTTTGGTTTTTGAATACAAAGGAGTTGATCGGAGTGGCAAAAAGCTAAAAGGAGTTATACAAGCAGAGAGCGTTAAAGAAGCCATTGATAAGTTAAAACAACAAGGTATATTGGTTACGGATCTTGTTCAAAAGAATATCAGAGAAAGACAATCAAATGTTGGGCGGAAAAAAAATCTGTTTCAGGCTAAACTTAAAGATATTGTGCTCTTTGCAAGACAATTGGAGACAATGATATCTGCAGGTATTAGACTTGCTGATGCGGTGATGACTTTGTCTGAACAAGAAGTATTTTCGAAGAAGTTTAGAAACGTATTAAAGGAAGTAGCATCAGATATGAAAGGTGGTATGTCTTTTTCATCTGCACTCGAACGTCAAGGCGTATTTGATTCTATATTCATAAATATGGTTCGTGCAGGAGAAGAAGGCGGTGTTCTTGATGTTACAATGAAAAAGGTAGCAAACTATTATGAAGGTGTCAACAGACTTAGAGAGCAAGTAAAATCATCGATGGCTTATCCAATGTTTATACTTGGTTTTGCCATTATTGTGGTTATTGTAATATCGGTATTTATATTACCAAGGCTTATATCTGTGTTTGGTACAACACCAAAAGGTGGGGTACTTGGAATGCTTGTAAAACTCAACTATATTTTCACACATCAATGGTATATACTAGCTCCAATAGCAATTGGTTTGGGTTTTGGAATCAAAGTTTTTCTTGATACTGTTTATGGTGCTTATGTAAAAGATTTCCTGGGGAACCTATTTCCGCCAATTCGAAAGCTAAGGCAGAAAATGGCCAATGAGCGATTTACTCGAACACTTGGAGTACTTATTGGTAGTGGGGTTCCGATGGTTAACGCGCTTGATATGGCTGCAAAAGCTTCCAATAACCCGAGGTTTATATCCATTATTTCTCGGGTTATCGATGAAGTTAAAGCTGGTAGCGGTTTAAAAGATTCTTTGAAACGAACTGGAATATTTCCCCAAATTGTTTATGAGATGGTAGGTACAGGTGAAGAAACTGGTAAACTTGATACTGTTATGGAAAAGGTTGCAGATTTTTATGAAGAAGAGATCCTTACAGATACAAAAAAACTTGTGAGTTTGATAGAACCAGCCTTGATAGCCTTTGTTGGTCTTTTCATAGCATTCATAGCCTTTACAATGTATTCAACGATATTCCAAATGCAAGGTCAATTTGGTAGATGAAGAAGAAATGAGATAAAATATTGGAGGTAAATATGATTGTAGAACTACTCACATGTTTAACTATAATTATTTGTATTGTTTTAATTGTATCCGTGAACCTTTTCAACATTACTGATATTGATTTTACATACTATTTTTTTGAAACAATTGTTTACTCTGGATTATGGAAGGGAAGTTTTACAAAATATTATGAAAAAGGGATCTGTACTCTTAGAAAAAGCGATGGCACTTTAATAAAAAACGAAAAACTTTATGATGAAAACATCAACGGTTTACTTGTAAATCCATTTTGTTTTGCAAAAAGTGATACGTATTGTCTAAACAAACCATTCCAGATAACAATAGAGCCAATATTATTCGAGGTTTCAAGGGGGAGATAAATTGGGTATTTTCAAGCACAGAATCTTAGTTTACAATCTTGATCATCCTGAAAACCATATACTAAGTGGTTCATATTTTGGAGGAAATATATTTGTAAAAGGATACTCTGAACAAAGATTGTTACCTGATCCGGAGGATATTGTTGTTATGAATCTTCCGTTTGATATTATTCAAACAGCCTTTATTGAATTACCAGTAGTGAAGAACGAAAAAGATGTGAGAAGAATTGTCGAACTTGAATTGAAAAGTGTTACTGATATTAACGATGAAATAAATGTTGGATATGTCAAAAGTATCCAGGACAAAGTACTCGCTCTTTATGTGAAAAAATCGGATTACTTACAGTACAAATTGTCGAGAAATATCAATTTTGAACCAGACGTAGCCTATCCAAATATTTTTTCTGACTTAATCATTGTTAAGAAGTTACCAGGGTATTGGATGTACCTGGTACTTGGACGAATGAATTCTGGTGTAGTTGTGATGAACGGTGATAGAGTTATAGGAATCAGAATTATAGACTTTGCACTTGAAGATATAAATAAAATTGTAAAAGAGGAAACCGGTTTCGGAATTTCGGAAATAGAGCGGAGCAACAACGAAGATTTGATCGAAGCAGCAAGAAAGATTATTGATACTTTATCTCCGGACATAGTTGGTTTACTGGAAAGAGAATTGATTATATCTATAAATACTACAGAAATCGAGAAAATAACAATCAACCAAATTGCAGGTCTGTGTTTGATCTGCGATTTTAAAGTACTTAAAGAAGCCATCTTGCAACTTCAATGGGATTTTAGAGAAAAACTTACTGAACCAATAACTATACTTAACATACCACAGAAATTGACCTATGCAGATGCCGGTCTTCTTTACAGAGGGGGGTTAGAACTTGGAAAGGTTAAATCTATCAAATGGTAAGGTAAGGGTTTTTAAGTTAAAGACTTTCCTCATATTATTATTATTTTGTTTGTTACCATCGTTAGCGCTTATCTTCGTTTCTTACCAAATTAGGATTTTGCGGGTAGGTGAGCTTTTAGGAAAATATCCAGTTATCTTTAATAATCTTTCGGATTTTAACATAGGTAGTATCGAGAACCAGATAAAAAATTTACAATCATCGTTTCAAAAAAAGTTTACGGAAATCAGCAAAGCAAATTTAGAGATTAAAAAACAACTACTGGATATTTACAAGAGTAATTATTTTCTGAACTACTTTTCAGAACTTTGTTCCTCAATACCAAATAAGGTATTTTTGAAGGAAATGGTATACGATGGAACAAGACTGAGAATTGAATTTTATGAGTATGGATTAGAGACAAAGGTTTCTACTTCGACAATTTATGAACGACTTTCAAAAGTGTATCAGAATGTTTCTGTGCAGTTAGTCGAGGAAAAGACGTTTTTCTCAAATACAAAATACTTTCATTATGTCGTGGAGGGAATGAAATAATGAACAATATTACTATAAGTAGAAAGTTTGCTCTTGCGTTTTCGTTAGCTTTTCTTGTGATTACAGTAGCTATCAGTGCTTATTATTTTTATAGTTCGTTTTTCAAATATTTCAGGAATTTTGAAAACCTACTGTCAGAAACAACAAGAAGCCATAATTTGATGAAACAGGCAGAAGAAGAAGCCAAATTTCTTGAAACAAAAAGACAAGAGTTTATGAATTCATTGATTTTAAATAAAGAAGGTGAGCTGATAGAATCTGAAGTAAAAGAACTCATTCAGAAAATATTAAATAATAAGACTGTTGAAATTAATTACCTTTATTTGACTGCAAGGGTTGATTATCCTATATTATTTGAAGATACTCCTGTAATCTACTACATATCCTTGAAAACGGGAGGTGAATGAAATGGCTTTAAATAAAAGAACAGTCATTTTGTTGGTTGTTGCCATTCTTATTTGGGTTGTAGTTATTTTTGTTCTTATTAAGATGAACACTAAACCTAACATAATTCAAACAACTCAAACAAATTCTCAAAGTGGTTCCGTGCAAACTATGACTCAAAGCAGCCAAGAAAGTACAAATAGTCAGCTTGAAAATGTTTCAAATATATCTTTAGCTGAGCTTGAAAATATGATTCCAGAGTCAACTTTTTCGGATTTTTTTTCACCTTTCAAGCTTGATTTAAAGGTAAGCTTGAAAGATTCTTTGTTTGCAGATCAAGGTCAAAAAAAGACAAACGAAGAGACTCTTACTCAGTATTATGAAAACATTCAAAAAACGGAAAGCCAAGTTGTAAAACCTTCGCTTTCTGAATCAGTGAGTTTGAGTGCAAGAGAACTTACTGAGCTCGAAGGAATTTACTATGTTGGTTACATTTCAATCGAAGATAATGGAAGGCAAATGAAAAAAGTTTATGTGCAGACTGGAGATGAAGTAAAGTCCGCTCTTGAGAACGAACTAATAGATGGAAAGTACAAAGTTCTTCAGGTAAATCCTACGTTCGTCGTTGTTCTTGATACAACTGATGGTAAAATAAAAAAGATACGTTACCTTGAACAATAGTCAACTAAATTTATTATGAGTGAATAAACCAAAAGGTGTCTAAGGGTTTTAAATTTTGATCAGAAAATTAATTTTTTAGGGGGATGTGAGTGATGAGGAAGGTTCTGGTTGCATTTTTATTGATGTTTGTGGTTTTATCGTTTTCGGAACTTACAGATGTTAACTTTGTATCCTCTACGAATCAAATTACAGTAATTTTATCATTTACTAAAACTCCAAAAGTTCTTTATTATGGTAAAAACGACAGCAGGACAGTTCATTACTTTCTTGTTAACGATAGTGTAAAAAATAAAACCTACTTGCCAGTTTCGAGTGGAACTGTCGAAGGTGTTCAAATAATTTCGATTAACAATCAAGTTAATATCTTTGTATATACACTGATGCCAGTGAATGCTACTTATGATGTCATAGGTAGCAAGTTGTATGTAAGATTTCCTTACAGCACAAGCTCTAAAAGGTTAACAGCAAACTTTATCAATATGAAGACGGATGTTTTCTTTAAAGATCTTGCAGAGTTTTTTGGTTTGAAAATCATTTTGTACGATAGTGCCAAAAACAAAAATATAAATATTAAAGCAAATAACTCAACTCTGGAAGAAATTATAAGAATGGTGCTCTCTGTAAGTGGCCTTTCCTATGCATATTCAGCGAATCAAACTTTGTATTTGGGAAGTCCAGAGGAAATTTTAAAGAACTTCGCAACTTTTTGGCAGGTGTACGATGGGCAGATTAACATTGAAAAGCTTAGACAAATACTTGGAGTGGGGACATATGCCGATGTGACCAAGGATAAGTCCAAAATTTTTGTTTTTGGTGGATTGAATGAATATAAAATGTTAACAGAAGCTTTAATTCCTCCAGCTAAAGATGAGTGGAGGTACATTTCTTTTGATATTAAAGATGAAGAAGCTAAAAATATAATGATGCAAATTTCAAAGGTTTACAACTTAAGTCCAGATAGTTACCAGGTGCTTGAAGGGCAAAAGAAATTGGCCTTGAAATCTTCAGTGCCAAAAGAAGCAGAAAATATGTTTAACCAAATGGCAGCGGATGTTAAGAAAAAAGGATGGATTTACTTAAGTTATGAAATTGATGATAACGAAATGGAACAACTAATTGAAAAATTAAAAAAGATTTACTCTATAAAAGACTATACAATAATACCTGCTATCAAAAAGATTGCGATTTTATTGGATGATCCCGCGCATTTAGCTCAGATCCAGCAAATTTTAAAAGATGCGAAGGCTGCTAAA